>JAEZWL010000100.1 GCA_023420245.1 Bacillota bacterium
CCGCAGTGCGGACAGCTTACGTCTTTGTTGATCTGCGTTGACAATTTCTGTCTCCTCCTTAGGCTTTGCGTATTTATTGATTATATCACAGCGACTGGAAAAAAGGAATAGAATCGCCCATTTTCTACTGCCGAAGGGGATAAGCGATATTAATTGCCCCAAAGCAAAATATGGGGTATAATTTGCTTATTGGTACTTATTAGTCGTAATAGGGGGAAAACCGTATGCTGATTTTTCTGCAAACCATACAGGAAGAGGAACGCACCAGGGTAGAGATGATTTATCGGGATTATTCGGGCACTATGTTACATACGGCACAGTCTATTTTAAAGGATCCGTACCTCGCGGAGGAGGCGGTTTCTCGCTCTTTTCTCTTGATAATAAAAAATTTACAAAAAATTCATTTTTTAAACTGTAACAAAACAAGGGGTTTAGTTGTTATTATAGTGAGGAACATTTGTTACAACATGATAAAAAATGAAAAATCCAAGGCAACGGAGCCTCTGGAGGAGTATGAGGATATTCCGGGAAAAACAGAGGAAATCCCTCTGGAACACATCGTTACCGGCGAAAGCTATAAATTCATTATGGACTGCCTGTCGGAGCTGCACAGCAATTACAAGGATATTCTGCGCCTGAAGCTGGTCTATGACTATTCAGATGAAGAAATCGCAAAAATACTGGATGTTTCTCAGGAAAATGTCAGGGTGCGGCTGCATCGCGCGCGGAAGGCGCTGACCGACCAGATGAAGAAAAGAGGCGAAGGAGATGAATAAAGACAAATTGAATTATCAATTATTTGAGACACTGCTAAAGGCGGCGGTGGAGGAGGATTTTCAGCGGGAGCTGGATACGCTTCCGCCGGAAGCCGACCTGAGAAAAAAATATGAACCTTCGCCGAAGCTGACTCGACAAATCCGGGAAGCCTTGAAAGAAGAAAAGCGCCGTGGTCAGCAAACCAAAATCGTTCAGGCTGCAAAAAAAGCGGCCGTGATTACTGCGATTTTAATTCCGGTTACATTCGGAGGTCTGCTGAGTGTAGAAGCCTCCCGTAACATCATCTTCAATTCAATTATGGAATGGAAAGCAGGCCATGTTGACCTTTATTTTCAGCCGGAATCTCAGATGCCGGAGGACAACGGGGACGTTTTATATAAACCCACCTATCTACCGGATGGGTATGTTGAGAAAGAATCAGTAAAATTCGGGGTAACACAGAGAATCACTTATGAAAATGAACGCAAAGACCTTATTATTTTTGATCAAATTTCTATAACAAGCGGTAAGAAATCTTTGGATACAGAGCATAATGAATTGAAAGAAATTATAATAAATGGCAAGAAAGCCTACCTTTTTGTTTCTGATAAACCCGATATAAGAAGTTATATTGTATGGGAGGGTCGTAGTGCCAGCTTCAAGTTAAGCTCAAATTTAGGCCAAAAAGAATTAATTAAGATTGTGCAAAATGTCGAAATTGCAAAAAAATAAAATTTTTTTTAAAAAAGGTGTACCAAAACGGGGGGGTAAGTTGTTATATATATAGAGCCCTAAATTCAAAAAGAAGAAGGATGATCATTATGAAGAGAAAATTGATTTCCCTGGCAATGGCAGTAGTTCTAATGCTCACGGTCAATGTTACCGCGTTTGCGGCGCAAAAAGAAGGACAGGCCTTGGGCAAAGGAGACACCCAAACTGCTGTGAATCCCGATTTTCATTTGATGTACACCAATACAGAAGAAATTGCGGCGGACTTAATTTTTTACGGCACGCGTGCAAACTGTGCAGGAGTGGTAGATGGTCACCCGGGAACCTCAAAGATTGTTGCCACAGGCTTATTAAAAAGGGTGAACAGCAACGGAACCACCACTGTAAAGTACTGGACAAAAACAGTATATGCCGAGTCTCTTATTTTCGAACAAAATTATTATGTATCCAGTGGATACGATTATGAATTTGAGCTCACCGCAAAGGTTTATCGAAACGGCACAGTCGAAACCGTAAGTCTATCTGATACCGAGTACTGCGCCGGCTAACCCATCATACATATTAAACTGCTTACAACTTTCATCTCTTCTTATTGCAAGCCGGTAGATCAACCTGCCGGCTTGCAGCATAAAAAAGAAGGGCGAATGCGATATCAATCCGGATTCCTAGGGTAAAATTATCGTCCGGAATTTCCTTCGTTGTACGGAACATTCAGGCGGTAAAAATAAAGAATATTAAAGGAGTAAAATCAATGAAAAGCTTTAAAAAATTAGCATGTCTTATTCTGGCTCTAGCAATCTCTTTTGCAGTAACGGTTCCTGCGTTCGCGTCACGCCATAACGGCTTGAAACCTTCAATTTCTTATGAAATGTATCATGACCCGATTACTAATGAACTTGTTGTTTATAAGATATATGAATAATAATGGATACGCTACCTATCACTTTCATAGATAAGCATTTAAACTTGCTTACATCATATCCCTTCTAATAGCAAGCCGGCAGCTCGTCAACCTGCCGGCTTGCACTATAAAAAATTGGTTTTTGAGAAAACAGCAGAAATGATGAGAACCTGTTTTTTGAGAAATCGATTTTTGTTGAGCAAAGCCGCAGAATTATCCTCCGCCTATGATTTGGCGGATAAATAAACTTACTGTCAGGTGTTATATGAAACATGCTTTTAAGCTAAGTTGTGAAGATTGGAATAAATTGATCAGAAAACTGCTTTTATACTGGATCAATTTGTTTTTGCTTGCTGTTTTTACGGCGGAAAAATCCTCCTATTCCGCAGAGTTTTTTATAAAAGCAGCCGCCGCGACTCTTTTTATCGTTTTCATTTTAATGTTGTTTGATAGAGGAAGCATTCAACATAGCGCTAATTTCGGTTATCGTTTTTTAAAGCATAATTTCAGAGCACTAACCTGTAAGGATTGGGTTATGCTGACCATAAAATTTTTGGTATACTGGGGAGTTTTCTTTATTCTGTTTGTTTTTGCGGCAAGTACCCGCTCGTATTCTGCTGCATTCATTTTAAAAGAAATGATAGGCAGTCTCCTGGCCGTTTTCGTCATTATCCTTTTTAGAGATTAGCAGCCGGGAGCTTTGAGAAAGCAACGAGTATTTTGAAGATTTCGGAAATTATGAAACCATTTAAAAAACTTGGCAATAATCCCGTATTAAACGTACAAATTATAGATTTCTTTGAAGGGGTGTTTCTATAATTTGATTTAAAAGGCAGGTTGAGTATCATAAAATCAATTGGATTAATTCTTAAATGTATTATCCTGCTGTTTAAGAGGAGCAAAACTGCTTTTTCTATTTTTATATGCGTTCAAATTATAATCAGCATTGGTTTTATTTTCTTTTATACCACTACATTTACTTCGCGAAGAAGCTACATAAAAGAGTATGAATATATGCGTACTATAAAAACAGAGCTAAGCGGTCCTGTTCCCCAAAATTCTGCTGGCAGTCTGGTAGCGAAATTACAGGAAAATCCCGAGGTTCCCCTGGAGAATATACAGCTTGCTTTTACTCTAAAATCGGAAAATAAAAAAGAGAATGCCAGAAAATTTATTGCATATCTGTATCCTGATCGATACAAAGACCGTATCGTAGGAAAAAGTATTTCTCAGCAGAACATTGCAAACCAGACCACCGTTATGATTTGCGGAAATGAGGATTTGACCTATAACCCTGATGCAAAACATTTTAATACCGGAGACAGCGTTGATCTTGACGGTGTAAAATTTTCGGTCATTGGGTGCTACAACAGTATTGGAGAATCGGGGGAAATCCCGTATACGGTAGGATTGAGCCACTTTACATTAACTGAGCTTCAGCTTTTGGTGCCGTCCGATTCAACAGACAATCAAAAGGAGCGGCTTGGTGACTACGTAAAAAGGTTGATTCCCAACGGGAAAGTGACTTTGCCGCAACCTTTGACCCAAAAGGTTCTAATGAATATGTTCATCCCGTTTGCCGCCGCATTAATCATTGGATTCAGCGCACTGATTAATCTTCTGTTTATTTTTAAATACATGTTAGAAAGCAGCCAGGAGGATTATTTTATCCTGAAAATTTGCGGATGCAGCAACCGCAAGCTATTCTCTGTGCTATTTTCCGAGTTGGTTTTGCTTTATACGCTTTCTTTCCTCGCAGGTGAATTCCTTTTCTCAAAGCTACGCACAATCTATCGGCAAAATACCCTTTTTGTCAATTCTCAGTTAGACGCGCCTCAAGTAGGGATTATCTACTTCGCGTCAATCCTTCTAATCGTTCTTGTTATGGTGCCTTATCTTATCCGGTACCGCAAACAGGTAATGAATCCGGGAGGGAGCATATGAAAACAGTTGTTTTAGGCTTTAAGCTCTTTATAAAAAAGCCATTTTCGAATACGGTGCTTGCCATTGAGCTGGCAATTGTTGCGCTCACGTTGGTTGTAGTTGGAAATATGTATCAATACAGCCAGTGCTGCCTAAATACATTTCAAAACAGCAAATACAGGGTTCTATATTGTGCAAACCCTACACCCGGGGAGGATGCCGCCTCTCAGCAAAAATTTATATCCACTCTGCAAGCGATACAAAAAAGATATTCTTATATTAAGGGATTTTCTGATATTGATAGTTCTCTCATTGTTTACAATAAGGAAAAACTCGAACGTGAAGAGTCTTATACGGGCGCGGAGGGCTCAGACGTAATTCTATTGGATGATGAAACTATTTCAGCGTTTCAACTACCGGTATCAAAAGGGCAATGGCTTACCAGTGATTTGGTGGGCGGAAAAATCCCGTG
The DNA here is from genome assembly GCA_023420245.1 of Bacillota bacterium. GTDB lineage: Bacteria > Bacillota > Clostridia > Oscillospirales > Acutalibacteraceae > DATAML01. The sequence continues at coordinate 4,782 of JAEZWL010000100.1, forward strand.
TGTGATTGGCGGGGTTTACGCAAAATTATATAAGGTTGGCGATAGCATTCAAGGGTATTCCTTCGCAAGGCAAGGGGGTGGAATCGTGAAGGTTCCCGATTTTTCGGTTGTGGGAGTTTTAGCCTTGCCTCAGCGGTCGCTTGACACAGGATTTGGCGGAAGTCAACTGAACAAATTGAAGGCATCCTCTTACTTTGAGGATATGACCAACCACGAAATGTTTATGATTGTACCGGGAAAACTTTTCAACGGGTCGGCAATGAATAAATTCAGCCATGCCGGAGCGTTTTTATATCTTGATAGGTCGTCCACCCCGCTACAAATTGATGAAATACGCAATATGCTGACCCGCGGTTACACCGAATTGGATACCGAAATGGTTGCGGCGGAAAAGAAGGATATTGGTCAAACCTTGGATATTATGATGCCTTTTCTAATCGTCTTGTTTCTTGTCATTTTTTCCGGTCTTATTTCTGTTTGCATGCTTACCACCATGAAAAATATGCAAACCTTTAAAATTTACTACCTTACCGGCTGCCCTGCGTACAAAATCCTGCTGATCATGTTTTGGCATGTTCTGTGCTATTTCATTATTTCAGGCATTCTATTTATTGTGTTGTTGTACAGCGCAAGACACATGGTGTCTCGGCTAAGAATGCTTGAGGCCTATTTTATTTTACAGTCAAACAATTTTATTTCGATTGGAATCGTATGTGCAGTTGTTTCTGTTCTTTCTCTCACTATTCCGTTTATTATTGTTAAGAAAAATAATCTTTCTGGCTTATTGAAAAACTATTAATTATGGAAGTATCATTATGATTTTATTAGAAAATATAACGAAAAAATTCAACATCGGAAAACCAAATGAGCTAACGGTTCTTGACAATTTATCGTTGAAAATTGAAAAGGGCGATATGGTTGCTGTTATGGGGCGCTCCGGGGCAGGTAAAACGACTTTGGTACATATTATCGCCTGCCTTGAGAACGTTACTTCCGGAAAATATTTGTTTTGCGGGAAAGAGGTCAGTAAATTTTCGGAATCAAGGCTTTCAAAAATGAGAAACAGCAGGATTGGAATCCTTCTGCAAAATTTTGCTTTATTGCAAAATCAAACAGCACTTGAAAATTGCATGGTTCCACTGTATTTTAATTCCATTCCCTTTTTTCAAATGAAAAAGAAGGCCGCGCTGGCACTTGAAAAACTGGAGATATCCAATTTAGCCAATCAGCTTGTTGGGACAATGTCCGGTGGTCAACAGCAACGGGTGGCTCTTGCGCGCGCAATGGTATGTGACCCTTTGCTGGTAATAGCCGATGAGCCAACCGGAGCACTGGACAGCCATACCGCAGCGGGGGTTATGGCAGAATTGAAGAAACTGAACGCTTCGGGTTCCACGGTGATAATTGTAACACATGATCAGAGTGTGGCAGATCAATGTTCGCGGTTGATTCAAATGAATGACGGCAAGCTTGTATAAGAGAAAAATAAAGCGCAGCATAAAAGTCCTTGAAGGGAATACACCCGCAGTGGCTGAGACTGAGTTTGAATGTAAAGAATGATTATGTAACTGACTGGAGGTTGTTTTTTGAATAAGCAGATTTCTAATAAAACTCTGAATAGAATGATGTGCTTACTTTTCGGGTTCCTGTTAGTAGCCGCAAATCTAGTTTCCAGATATCAACATAATTATTATTATATTTTTCTCTCAATTGCGGCAGCAATTTTTGCCCATAAGCATAAACCTTATAAAAATTTTAAGGCGATCGCGTGCATTGGTTATGCAATACCACTTGTACATATTCTCATTTTTTTAATTATTGGTATGATTGGGTTTGGTCCAGGCTTGGGATAACGTGTATACGTCGATTTGCTTTCACAGGGAGACTGCTTCATTAGCCGAGTGTTCGTAGAAAATCTTCCCCAAATGTTCAATGATTGGTATTGTAAATGAATGTGAATATGTCATCATCATAAAAAGTAATGCTCGTTAGTTTATAAGCAAAAATTATTGTAAGGGGATTTACGCTTGAAAAGCTATTCAAAAGTGATTTCTGTTATTGTTGCAATGCTTGGTGCCCTAATCATCCCATTCGGATATACTTTAGAGCGGCGTTATATTTATTTGACGTATTTTCTTTTTATTGTTGGACCTTTGCTCATCGTAAACAGCATGATGATAGAAATAATAAAAACATGTAAAGAATACGACAAATTTGCTTGGAAAGAGAGTAAAACCCTCCGCAAAAACAGCATTGCCATTCTATTATTGATTTTATTCTCATTAATTCTTGGATACTTCATTTTATTTTTCAAATCCCTTTAAGAGCTTTGAATATCACGTGTTTTTAAGAGCTGCGCCCGACTGGTTTCGGTTGGGCGTGGCTCTTAAAAAGCTTCCAATCAATCGGCTCAAATGAAAGGAGATCGTTCCTTTGAACAAAATGCCTAAAGTGATTTTCGGCTGCATCATTGCGGCGATGGTGCTGACAATCGGCGCGTTGTTTATCATCTATAAAAACAATGAACTGGCTGTTTCAAAGGGGTTGCAGAGCGCCGCGATACACTCCGCTGATTCCCGGAATGACAGCTCAAATCATTCCATGCCGGCGAAAAATCTTGGCAGTGCACGGACTGTCGCCAAAATGGGGGATTCTGTCGTAACGGATGGATTCACCTATCGAGTCGACAAGGTAATAAAATCAAAAAAAAGAGGCGTCCTGCCTGTCCCGATTGGTTTTTCTCTAACTACATTTGACAAAGATGGGACTATTACGGGCCCCTGCTCTTATCTAACCGTAGCATTAAACATAAAAAACAATACGGATGAAGAAAAAGAAATATACTTTAATTCAACCCATATTATTTACATGGATGATAAAGACACGGTCGTATCCCCGGATTCCGGCGGCGAAGATCCGTGGCTCATGGATATTAAACCAGGCGAACAAGACAAAAAAGACTATTTTGCCTATACCTTCAAACCGCACGAGGATTTGAAGTTTCACCTTGGCTTCATCGTTTCGGATGATGTTCTGCCTTATAACAATATGGAATTTTTAATTAACAACAGCGGAGTGGAATTTCCCGACCGCTCCGGTGGAGATCACCATGCTGAATACGATGAAAATGCCCGATTCATAAAAATTAATTGGGAGGAAAGTGAATCAAGTGAAAAGCCTTCTGAAAATTGAACTGCGGCGCGCGTTTTTCAATAACACATGGTTCCTGTCTGCCGTTCTTCTGGGGCTTATCATTACAGGCTCGCAATTGCTCCAGACGGTTGTTCCTGTGGCCTGCAATCTCGATAAATATATGAATCGCCCCGGCTATCTTTTCTCCCGCTGGATTGGCGGCGCTTTAATGGGAGTACAGCCGTTTTTGTATTATCTCCTGCTTCCTGTTATTGCGGTACTGCCTTATGCCGGCTCCTTTTTTGAGGATAAAAAGGACGGGTACCTCAAAAACATTCTGATCAGAGCAGAAAAAAAGAATTATCTGGCGGCGAAATACCTTGCGGTTTTCCTTTCGGGCGGTACGGCGGTCGTCATTCCTCTTCTTGCGAACTTTGCGGTAACAGCCCTGCTGCTCCCCGCAATCCGCCCGCAGCCTACTACCGCGCTGTACGCGATTGGCGCAGCCAGCCTGTGGTGCGATTTGTTCTATACTCACCCGTTTGTATATGTATTTCTCTACCTGATGATTGATTTTATCTTCGGTGGTTTTATTGCCGCCGTCGCGCTGGCTGTCAGCTATTCCGCAGAGCATTGGTTTACCGTTCTGTTTTTTCCGTTCCTGTTCTATCTGTTTCTTTTCATGCTTTTCAGCTTTTTAGGTCTGGATTCCTTTTCACCGGTCAATTTTTTGCAGGCTAGCTTTGGAAAAAACGATATCCGGATTATTTCTATTGAAACGGCTGCTTTGGGGCTGACTACTGCGGCCGCGTTTTTTGGTCAGGGGCTGTCGGATGATGTTTATTAAAATTGTAAGTTGGACAAGGGAATGCCTCCGATCCTTATCCGCGAATTTTATTTGGGCTATTGCCTGTGCCGGTTTATTGCCTGTAATTATTTTTATGAACCTATGGAACGCTTCGCTTGTATACCGGGGCTATGGAATCGAAATCAGCCTTGCAGACTGCTTTGTTTTCACGTCAGACATACTGACGGTTTCTTTGCTGTTTGTTCCCGCAATGGCTTTTCTGCTAAAGCAGCTGTTCAAGCAGGATTTTTCTTCCTCCTTCCTGTTAAGGCAGGGGAATCGGCGTACCCTGTGGATAAAACAAAGCTATCAAATATTTTTGATTTCTATTTTATGGACATTGTGGATTTCTTTTTGGGTTTATCTTATCGGCGTCTTTTTCTCGCGCACTGCGATGAATTGGGGAAGTGAAGAAGGGCTCTTTTATACGATAACCGGAGCGCTGCGTCCGCGCATCTCTTTCATGGAAGTGTTCCTCGTTTTTTTACTCGTCATGTTCTTCCGGCTCGATATTATGTGCATGCTGCTCCAGCGGCTCGACTGGATGAACCGAAAGGTGATCGGCTGGGCTTTCCTCATTCTGGTCGGCTGTACGGACTGGTATTATCCCCGGTTCGCCGTATTCTACAGAAGGATTGCTTTGAACCACGAGCATTGGCTTGACCCGTCATCATTCCTTTTCGATTTTTCCTACGCAGCCGTTTTACTGCTGCTGATTGGTTTTTGGGGATTCAAAGCGTCCTCCGGAAAGGAGTTTTTTCATGGGTGATCAGCCATTTTCATCGAGGCAGTTTTTCCTTCTGGTGCGGCATGATTTCTACGCGGGAACGGTTCTTGCCTGGAGAAAATATTTGCCTGTGCTTCTCCTTTTTGCCGCAATGTGCGCTTATTTTCTGCAATCGGTTTCTATTGCGGAAATGAATAACCAGATTCATGCCCGCCCCGATTTTGCGGATTATCTGATTGATGTGTTCAAAGGCATCAAAATTTATCATCCCAGCGGCGAAAATGTGGAGTTTCAGGCGCCGGCGGCTTGGTTGATGCTGCACGCCTATATTGCTTATCTGGTGAGCGATTATCCCTTTCGGGATCTCTGCGGCTATGGTCAGCAGGTTTTGCTTCGGTCAAAGCTGCGTGGTCAATGGTGGTATTGCAAATGCGTCTGGGTCAGCGGCAGCGTGGTCCTGTGTTATCTTCTGGGCTATCTTACCCTTCTCCTCTTTTCTTTGTGCACCGGAGGAATCTCTCTTGTTCCCCATAAAGATATCAGTCTGTTTGCGTCGCAGGTAAATTCGTCAAAGCTGACGCCGGAAGGCATCCTCACAGTTGCGATTCTTCTGCCGATGCTGACCTCCATCGCGCTTTCGCTCTTTCAGATGTTCCTTTCGTTTTACAGTAATCCCGTATTCGGGTATTCGGTTATCATCGGGATATTGGTTGTTTCCGCGTTCCAATGCTCCCCGCTGCTGCCCGGAAATTACTTAATGCTGCTGAGAAGTGTCTGCGTTACGCCGCAGGGGGTAACGGTAAAGGACGGTATTCTGGCTGATCTTTGTTTCCTTATTTTTTCGGTTCTGGCGGGTGCCGGATACTTTTCCAGATATGACATTCTGAAAAAAGAGAATGTTTTTCATTGAGGTGGATTATGTATATTGATATTAAAAGTTTAACGAAGATAATTTCGGGGACAACGATATTAGATCATATCAGCTTACACATGGAGCAGGGGAAAATCTATGGGCTAAAGGGAAAAAACGGCTCCGGCAAAACCATGCTGATGCGGGCGGTCTGCGGGCTTATCCTACCCACAGAGGGTGAAATTGAGATTAACGGAGAACTTCTGGGAAAGGATATCTCATTTCCGAGGAGTGTGGGGGCGCTCATTGAGAACCCGGGATTTATTGCCGGCTACACAGGCTTGAAAAATTTAATCCTCCTTGCCCGGATACAGGATAGAATCCAGGAAGATACCATTCGGGAAACGCTTTCTATGGTCGGGCTTGACCCGGAGGATAAGAAAAAATATAAAAAATATTCTCTGGGAATGAAACAAAAGCTTGGCATCGCGGCGGCCATTATGGAAAATCCGGAGCTTATTATCCTCGATGAGCCAATGAATGCCCTGGATGAGGAAAGTGTCGGAAGAATCAGAGCAATTTTGCTAAAACGGCGGGAGGAAGGCGCCTTGGTTCTCGTATCCTGCCACGATCAAGAGGAGCTTGCGTCTCTGTCCGATGAAATTTTTGCAATGGAAAACGGAAAGATTGTCAGCCGCACCGCGGCAAGCCAATCGATATAAGGGGCGGCGGATATGGATAAAAAAAGAAAAAAATTGATATGGCTGCTCGTTCTCTCGGTTCTTACCGCCGCTTATTTTCTTCGGTTTTGTTACATCAACCGTCTGTATCCCGAAACGGTCGCCCGCGACTATGAAATGAATCAGCCGGTTGCGTATAACGGTGTGGAGATACAGGTTCTTTCCTGCCGGCTTTTAGATGACGATGATTGGAGTCAAATCGAAACCTCTTATGATAAAGATATTGAGTCAGTAGCGGAAGCAAAATGCCTCGTGCCCGAAATCCAAATCAAAAACACAGGCAGTCAAGTTCAAAAGGTTAACCTCGCTTCCTTTTCAGCGCAGTCCGGGGCATGGAGAAACGGAATTGACATGAAAGCCTTTCAGGTCATGAACGAGGATAAAGAAAACCTATCTTCAACCGTGCTGCCGGGTCAGACCGTCACGATGAAGCTGCCGTACCCGATGAGCTCCGTCCAGCTCGGGCGGCAAAGCTGGGGCACGGTGAAGCAGCGGGATTTTCAATTGGTTCTGTCGCTTTATCCCGTAAAGCGAACCATTAAATTGATTATAAAATCACATATTTAAATAATACTGTAATTTTAGCCTGTTTTGAGATATAATAATGGCAAAGGAAAACCCTTAATTTTTCACCGCGTCTGCGGCGGAGGTATGCTATGAAATTTTTTGACACTGTTACGAGTAACGTTACAAAGGCAGTCGACTATGTTGTCGAAAAAAACCGCAAAGCTGCGCTGGTCAACCGGATTCGAATCGTCATTAAAAACGAGAGGGAAAACCAGGCTCGCGCTTACGTTGCCCTTGGAAAATATTATTTCCAGAATATGAGAGATACCCAAAACGAAGAAACCGAGCATTTCTGCATGGCAGTGGAGGCTTCCGAGCTGCGCATGAAGAAGGCGTTCGACAAGCTTGATGAGATTACCGCACCCGAGGGCTGCGACGAAACCTGCTCCGACTGCGGCGACGACTGCGATTACGGCTCCTACTACGATGAGGTAGAGGCAAAGGCGGAGCAGGACGCGATCGACGAGGGCTTGGATGAGGATGTTCCCCCGTCTTACCGCATTGTCGATATGGCGAATGAAACCGTCATTAATGAGAATGAAGAAGAGGCGGCCAACGACGATAACGCGGCAAATCCGGAGATA
>JAEZWL010000170.1 GCA_023420245.1 Bacillota bacterium
CAGCAATCGTTTCGTAGTGTCTATAAGTTTGCTTCTTGTATCTTGATTAGCCATGAGCATGTTCCTCCTATAATTAAACAAGTATTAAACATGTTTAATTATAGGTTAAAAAAACACTGTTGTCAAGTGTTGTTATTTTGTAAAATACAAGATTAACAATTTGGTGCCGTCAAGTATTTTTCGCAAATTGATATATAGTTGTTTGGTAGAAAATAGTTAACCTACTTGGGAATCTGATTGGTTAGAGTCAAGGCTTTCTAAATGCTTCATGTTCATATATTTTTTGTTTCCCCATTGTGTGCCGGCGACATGGCGCAGGCGCGCGCAAACCAACATCAAAGCAGAGTTACCATCAGGGAAAGTTCCTACGACTCTGGTTCGTCTGCGAATTTCTCTGTTCAGGCGTTCAATCGCATTGTTGGTTCGAATTCTTGTCCAATGAGATACCGTATTGATTTAATCGAATGAAGTGATATGATAGAAATTAAAATATATCTTAAACAGACAAGTGAGGGAATACCATGAAGCGCTTCAAAAGAGTCAGCATTTTTACCATTTCCTTGGGTGCTTTTCTGCTTATGGCGGCGGCTGTCATTATTTCTCTGCTGTTTCAGAAAAGCGTTCCCACAGCGGTATCGGCGACAACTCCCGCCGCGGCGGAGCCTTCCTATTGTACGGTTACGGAGGTCTTTGACTGGGGTCCGGCTGTGACTAAGGTTATCCTTCCTCTGGGCAAGACGGTGACCAAAGGGTCCTTAGACGCTGGTAACTTCAGTGTGCACGTCGCAAGAACGGATCCCAGACCGGGTGTTACGATAACAGGAAACGGCGCGGAAGGAGAGCGGCCGGTCACAAAAGCCTATGTTTCCGATAAGGATGGAAACGCCGCTGAAAGCGGAGGCTACGCCACTCTTGAAATGCAGGTTGGACCGGATGTATCCCTAGGCTATCCGATTAATTATGATGAAAAAAGTGCGGTGCATAATGTTTGGAACAAATGCGACTACACGGTTACGCAACGAAAAGATATTGTTTCTGATTCAGGTGTGATCTCTGGATTGATTGTTCATAAAAGATCCGGCGATGTGAAAAAGCTGGTTGATGATTTTAAAACCGGAAGCTATCCCTCTCCCGATCAGATCACTTTAACATATGCGAGCTTTGAACCGGCGAAGGATAATCACAAAAATCCTTTGATCGTCTGGCTGCACGGTCTCGGCGAAATCGGCACCGACCCTACAATTCCAATTGCTTCAAATAAGTCATGCTGCTTTGCTTCATCAGGCGTTCAGTCCTCCTTCGGCGGCGCCTACGTGCTTTCTCCTCAGTGCCCCGTCATGTGGACGGAAGGGTCAGAAGAAAGCGCGCTTATGGCGTTGATTAAGGATTATGTTTCAAAAAACAGCGACATCGATACCAAAAGAATCTATGTAGGCGGAAATTCCAACGGCGGATATATGACGATGCTTTTAGCCCGGGATTATTGGGATTATTTTGCGGCCGCAGTGCCATGCTGCGAAGCGTTAGCGGATGCTTCCATAACAGATGCGGATATTCAGAAGCTGAAAAATATTCCCCTATGGTTGACTGCCGCCAAAACGGATACGATAGTTCCCCCGGAAAAATTTGCGGTTCCAACCTATCGCCGTTTAGTAAAGGCCGGAGCTAAGAATATCCACTTTTCCTATTTTGACAAGGTTATTGATACGACAGGCTTGTATAAAAAGGCGGACGGCACGCCGTATGAATACAACGGACATTTTTCATTTTATTATGTGTTCAACAATCAGTGTACCGATCGCGTTGATGGCAAAAATACTGCAATTATGCAGTGGCTGTCCGCTCAAAGCAAATAGCGCGATGCTTCCGGTTGCTTGAATCCAAAATATTTTAATTTTAAGGCATCGGTTTGGGTTGAATTTCGCCGATGCCTTATGTTCAAAAAAGTGTAGGAAGGACCGGATTAGAAACAGTTTTAAAAGGCAGGAGAGCTGGGATATGGTATAATGTAGTTAAAATAAAAGCGAAGAGATAAAAAAGTGGGTTGAATATGGATAATCAAGTAAAACTCCCGGTCAGACAGCTGGTGGAATTCATTTTGCGCTCCGGCGATATTGACAGCAGATATGTGGAAAAGGACCGGATGTACGAAGGCGCAAAGGCACATCGCCGAATACAGAAAGAGAATTCCAAAGCCTTTTCCGATTACGAGAGCGAAGTTGCTCTGTCGGCTGAAATTACGGATGGCGAAATCAGCTACACGCTGGAGGGGCGCGCAGACGGGGTATACCGCGAGGGCGAAGTGACGGTTGTCGATGAGATTAAAACGACGGTACTGCCGCTGGAAATGCTCGAAGAGGATTTCAATGAGACACACTGGGCGCAGGCGAAGTGCTACGCGTATCTTTACGCTTCGCAGAACGAGCTGGATAAAATGGCGGTTCAAATGACCTATTATAATTTGGATACGCAGGAAATGAAGCGGTTTCAAAGACGGTTTTCTTTTCCGGAGCTCCAGACTTTTCTATTTGAGCTTGTCCAAAAGTATTCTGTCTGGGCGCGGTTTACGCTGCGGTGGAAAGCCCTGCGCGACCAGTCAATCAAAGAGCTGCAGTTTCCGTTTCCGCAATACCGGGAGGGACAGAGAAGACTGGCGGTCGGAGCCTACCGAACCATCAGCCGCAAAGGAAAGCTGTTTGTACAGGCTCCCACCGGAATCGGAAAAACAATTTCGACGTTGTTTCCCGCGGTTAAGGCTATGGGGGAGGGCAAAACCTCAAAAATATTTTATCTTACCGCAAAAACAGTGACCCGCCAGGTTGCGGAAGAAGCGGTAAAACGCATGCGCTCCGGTAATCTGAGGCTGAAAACGCTGACTCTGACCGCCAAGGAAAAAATCTGCTTCTGCGAAAAGCCGGTTTGTAAACCGGGGAATTGTGAATACGCGCAAGGGCATTACGACCGGATTAACGATGCGATTCTCGACGCGTTAAACGATGGCGACGAATTTACGCGCGGTACGGTGGAGGCTTTCGCGAGGAAGCACAGGGTCTGCCCGTTCGAGCTCTCACTGGATTTATCTTTATGGGTGGATTGTGTGGTTTGCGATTATAATTATGTTTTTGACCCCAGAGCGTATT
>JAEZWL010000095.1 GCA_023420245.1 Bacillota bacterium
AGATTTTTAGCAAGACCCATATACATACAAAATATAACAACTGTTTTAATGCGTATTCACGCATTGGCTGGTGTTCTATTTTGTATATATATGGGCTTTTTTGTTGTCTGATGAAAATCAAAAGGAGGAAATCTAAGATGAAAAAGATTGAAAACCAAAGGAACCTTTCCAACCTGTCAAAGGGCAAGACCGCCGAGCTTGCGTGCAACACATTTGTCCCAACCCGATGCCCTTTCTGTAACCAACGCTTGTTTGATGTTGCTTTAAACAGCAGTGCAGAAATTCAGATCAAATGCCCAAGGTGTAGTCGAACCGTTAATCTTGTGATTGATGAAATGAAAAGCGGCGCAGCATAACTCGGGGTACACAAGAAACCAAACATTGTAAAATTTAATTATTCATACTGAGCAACGGAGCCGAGTGCGAGCTACCAAATGGCCGGATGAATTACGAAACGCAAGTTTTGTAATCATCCGGCTTTTTGCGTTTTGTAAGCATTCGGCTCTTTTTGTTTCTCCGCTTGGCTCCTGATTCGAAAGGAGCCAAACATGAAAATCCAATATCGGTCCGTAACCGGCATTATTGAAATCGAAATTGACGAGGAATGGGGTAACCGTGTCCTTGAGCTTGACCGGGCAGATTACAACTCCGATCGCCGTGATCATCGTACTGACCATAAGTACCATCGCGGTACGACCATAACAGTTGAAGCCGCAGAGTCAGAGGAGTATGCCGGACTGAAACGCCAACGCGGTCAGATTAAGTCAGATGAACTCCTCAATGACATAATCCGCAACGAAGAACACGCCAAGCTTCATTATGCGGTGGACAAGCTGCCTGTTGATCAGCGCGAACTCGTAAGAGCTGTGTTTTTTGACGGTGTGAAAGCTGTCGATTATGCCCGTGCCAAAGGCGTCAGCAAAGCTGCGGTCTCACAGAAGCTTACACGCGCCTTAAAAAATCTAAAAAAACTTCTTTCCTGACCCATTAACTTTTGCCTTTTCCACGGCTATACCACGAGCGGCAGATTAACAGCCGCCGGAAAGACGAGGTGAGGTGTATGAAGCACGACCTAAAAATCAGCATTCGCAGGGAACCCTCGGGCAACGGAATTGCGTATTGCCGCAAAGTATCCCTTCGAGGACGGGTGCTGGATTGGCTTCTCGGCGAGAAAAAGCGGGTGACGGTTATTGTTCCCGGAGGCTCCGTCGAGTGTATGTCAATTAGAGAATTGCCGGAAGGAGGAAAATCGGATGAGCAAGATGAGTGAACTGTCCCTTGCAGTCACAGAACTAAAGCGCTGCGGCGAGGCACTGATCGGCGTATCGGAAGCGTTGGGTGCCCTGTTTAGCGGCGGTGACAATGCTGGAAGTCCGGATCAGCCAAAGGCGGAAACACCCGCGCCCGTGGAAAAGCTTATCACTCTTGAAGCGGTAAGGGCCATGCTTGCGGAAAAGAGCCGTGCCGGTCATACCGCCGAGGTCAGGGCACTACTTGAAAAGCACGGTGCCGCTAAGCTGTCGGAAATCGACTCTGCAGAATATTCGGCGCTTCTCGCGGAAGCCAAGGTGCTGGGAAATGGGTAAACATGCACTCCTCTCAGCCTCCTCTTCACACAGGTGGCTGAACTGCCCGCCTTCCGCCAGGCTCTGCGAGCAATACGAGGATAAAGGCAGCGATTATGCCGCTGAAGGCACTGATGCTCACTCGCTCTGTGAGTACAGACTTAAAACTGCGCTCGGAATCAGAGCCAAAGACCCTACTTCCGATCTTTCCTATTACAACGAGGAAATGGAGGAATGCGCCAACGGCTATGCCGCTTATATCCTCGAACTGGAGGAAGGCGCAAGGCAAACTTGTTCTGACCCAGTTGTCCTTATCGAACAGCGGCTCGACTTCTCCCAGTATGTTGCGGGCGGCTTCGGCACCGGCGACTGTGTGGTGATTGCGGACGGAACGCTCCACATCGTGGATTATAAGCACGGTCAGGGCGTTCTGGTGGAAGCTGAGGGCAATCCACAGATGATGCTTTACGCACTCGGCGCGCTGGAAATCTTCGACGGCATCTATGACATTGATACGGTTTCCATGACCATTTATCAGCCCCGGCGCGAGAACATCAGCACTTATACGGTTTTCAAGGAGTCCCTCTATCAATGGGCCGAGGAGATTCTGAAACCCACGGCAGAGCTTGCCTACGCCGGCGATGGTGAATTCCTGTGCGGGGATTGGTGCCAGTTTTGCAAAGCGAAGCACGAATGCCACGCCAGAGCGGAACGCAACATGGAGCTTGCAAAATACGACTTTAAACTTCCACCACTTTTGGAGGATGACGAGATTGAATCCATCCTCACCAGAATTGACGAGCTGGTTTCCTGGGCTTCCGACATAAAGGAGTATGCCCTGCAGGCGGCCATCAGCGGCAAGCAGTGGAATGGCTGGAAGCTGGTCGAAGGGCGTTCCAACCGCAGGTACACCGATGAAACGGTGGTGGCCAACGCTGTCAGCAAGTCTGGATATGACCCGTATGAACGCAAAGTTCTGGGTATCACTGCCATGACCACGATGCTTGGCAAAAAGCGCTTTGAAGAGCTTCTCAGCGGCTACATCGAAAAGCCGCAGGGAAAACCTACGCTCGTGCCGGCGAGCGACAAACGCCCGCCTATCCATACGGCCGGACAAGATTTTAGTGAAATTTAAGGAGGAAAAACCTATGTCGAACAATGCAAATAAATCTGTCAGCAATCCTACGAAAGTCATTACAGGCCCGGATACCCGTTGGTCTTACGCCAACGTTTGGGAAGCCAAATCCATCAACGGCGGCACACCGAAATTCTCGGTTTCGCTCATTATCCCCAAGTCCGACTCACGCACTGTGGCTAAGATCAAGGCTGCGGTTGATGCCGCTTACCACGAGGGCGAAGCAAAACTGAAGGGCAACGGCAAGTCCATACCGCCTCTCTCCACCATCAAAACTCCGCTGCGAGATGGCGATACCGAGCGTCCAGATGATCCCGCCTACTCGGGCGCTTACTTCATCAATGCCAATTCCGCAACCGCACCCGGCATCGTTGATGCCGACTGCAATGCGATTATGACTCGCTCCGAGGTTTACAGCGGCGTCTACGGCCGGGCAAGCATCAATTTCTATGCATTCAACAGCAATGGGAATCGAGGGATCGCTTGCGGACTGAATAATCTGCAGAAAATTCGCGACGGTGAACCGCTCGGCGGCAAATCCAACGCAGAGGATGATTTCGCCACCGATGCTGACGATGATTTTCTAAACTAAGCGGGACTGCAACGGGCGGCAGTTGACCCGCTAAGGCGGGTCTGGGACAAACAGTCCACTGGACTGTTTGATAACCCACTTGTCGCCCTTTTGCAATATGGAGGGTCTATGAAAACACTCAGCATCGATATTGAAACCTATTCTAGCACCGACCTCCCCAAGTGCGGTGTATATAAGTACGCGGAATCGCCGGACTTTGAAATCCTGCTCTTTGGATATTCCGCAGATGGTGGAGAGATACAGATGGTTGACCTTGCCGGCGGTGAAACAATGCCGTCTGAAATAATATCCGCTTTGACAGACGCGAATGTAACAAAATGCGCATTCAACGCGCAGTTTGAACGCATATGCCTGTCAAAGTGGCTGGGCTTTTCGACGGGCGAATATCTGAATCCCCAGTCATGGCGCTGCACCATGGTCTGGTCGGCATATATGGGTCTTCCGCTCTCCCTAGAAGGCGCAGGAGTAGTACTCGGACTGGAAAAGCAAAAGCTGACTGAAGGGAAAGACCTTGTCCGTTATTTCTGCTCGCCCTGCAAGCCCACCGCCGTAAACGGACAGCGGACACGCAATCTGCCCGAACATTCGCCGGACAAATGGGCTGTTTTCAAGGCATATAACTGCCGCGACGTTGAGGCGGAAATGTCCATTCAGGAAAAGCTGGCCAGATTTCCCGCGCCGGAAAGCGTCTGGGACGAATACCATCTGGACCAGGAGATAAACGACCGGGGCGTTGCTCTGGACAGGAAACTTGTGCACAGTGCAATTGAAGCGGATCAGCAGTCACGCTCCGAACTGACCCGGCTGATGCGGGACCTGACCGAACTAGATAACCCCAATTCCGTGGTACAGATGAAACAGTGGCTTTCAGACAATGGTCTTGAAACCGACACACTTGGCAAAAAAGCGGTTGCTGAACTGCTGAAAACAGCGCCGGAGCCGCTGGGGCAGGTCTTGCTTCTCCGTCAGCAGCTGGCGAAATCTTCTGTCAAGAAATATCAGACCATGAAAAACGCGGTCTGCTCCGATGGGCGTGCCCGTGGGATGTTCCAGTTCTACGGTGCCAACCGCACCGGCAGATGGGCAGGACGGCTAATCCAAATGCAAAATCTTCCTCAAAATCATATGCCGGACTTGGAGCAAGCGCGTGAACTGGTGAAATGCGGAGATTTCGCCGCATTGGGATTACTCTATGATTCCGTGCCGGAGGTGCTTTCGGAACTCATCCGCACCGCCTTTGTGCCAAGACCCGGTTGTAAATTCATCGTGGCGGACTTTTCGGCTATTGAGGCAAGAGTGATCGCCTGGTTCGCGGGAGAAACATGGCGGCAGGAGGTCTTTGCATCCGGCGGGGATATTTACTGCGCTTCTGCTTCGCAGATGTTTCGTGTACCTGTAGAGAAGCACGGTATCAATGGACATCTGCGGCAAAAAGGAAAAATTGCAGAGCTTGCCCTCGGCTACGGTGGCTCGGTCGGTGCTCTCAAAGCAATGGGTGCGTTGGAAATGGGTCTTTCTGAGGAGGAACTGCCGCCGCTGGTTTCAGCGTGGCGATCCTCAAACCCCAATATCGTGCGGCTCTGGTGGGATGTTGATCGCGCCGTCATGACGGCCGTTCGGGAACGGACAGCAACGGAAGCACACGGTATCCGATTTTCCTGCCAGAGTGGGATGCTCTTTATCATGCTTCCGTCCGGCAGAAGGCTTTCCTATGTAAAGCCGCGCATCGGCACAAACCAATTCGGCTCGGATTGCGTGACCTATGAGGGTATCGGCGGCGCGAAAAAATGGGAGCGGTGTGACAGCTACGGACCAAAATTTGTGGAGAACATCGTGCAGGCTACAAGCCGGGATATTCTCTGCTATGCCATGCAAAACATCCGGTACTGTCCCATCGTGATGCATATCCATGACGAGCTTGTTATTGAAGCCGATATGCCGGTTTCTATTGAGAATATCTGTACCCTGATGGGGAAAACCCCGCCCTGGGCGAACGGCCTTTTACTCCGCGCAGATGGTTATGAAACTGATTTCTATAAAAAAGATTAGAAATGGAGGGATTTGTGTTTATGGATATGCGCAATAAAGAAGGCTACCCCGATCCCACCGCTTATGAAGCACTTTCCAACGTAGCCCGTGACGAGAAAGCCGCTAAGACCTATCTCCCGTTTGTCTATATCGCTTCGCCTTTCGCCGGCGATATTGAAAGAAACACGGAAAAAGCACGGGGCTATTGCAGGTTTGCCGTGGGCAAGGGGTGTATTCCTCTTGCCCCGCACCTGCACTTTCCGCAGTTTATGGAAGACAACGAGAGTGAACAGCGTGAACTGGGGCTTCGCTTCGCCTTGATCCTACTGGGGAAATGCGATGAGCTGTGGGTTTTCGGCGATACAGTCAGCGAAGGCATGGCGCGCGAAATTGCCAAAGCAAAGCGGCGCGGTATGCCAATTTGCTATTTTAACGATAAATGCGAGGTGAAGGTTGATGGAACTGAAAATTGCCTACGGTGATAGCCGTCTGTCAAAGCGGTGGGTGAATAAAAAGACTACATTTGAGGAGCTGTGTACCCGTTTTGAAACAACGCGCCGCACCACCGAGACGGTCACCGAATACAAGAAGCTGACCAAAGCCCGGCGCGACGGAATTAAGGATGTGGGCGGTTATGTCCTCGGGCATCTCAAGGGCGGGCGGCGTAAGAAGGACACTGTGGAAAGCCGCTCCGGAATAACGCTGGACGCGGATCATGCTGACGCGGGTTTCATTGACAGAGTAGAAATGCTATCCTCGCACAAATGCGCTGTTTACTCCACGCACAGCCACACACCGGAAGCCCCGCGGCTTCGTGTGTTGATTCCACTTTACCGTGAGGTCACGCCCGATGAGTACGCCGCACTCTCCCGCCTGATCGCTGATGAAATCGGAATGGACTATTTCGACGACAGCACTTATGAGCCAGAACGACTGATGTACTGGCCATCCACACCGTCTGACGGCGAGTATATTTTTAAAATCATCGGCGGTGATATACTGAACCCCGACGACTACCTTTCCAAGCTGTCCGACTGGCGGGATTGCTCGCTCTGGCCGACTTCAAGCCACCAGTCCGAGGTGATTCAGAGAAATATCCGACAGCAGCAGGACCCGCTTGCCAAGGATGGCGTGGTCGGGGCATTCTGTCGCGCGCATAGTATTGAGGACGCCATCGCCACATTTCTTTCCGACATCTACGAGCCTTCGGCGATAATCGGACGCTACGATTACATCCCAGCCGACAGTTCTGCAGGTGTTGTTCTCTACGACAGTAAATGGGCGTACTCTCACCATGCTACCGACCCCGCCTGCGGAAAGCTGCTAAACGCCTTTGACCTCGTTCGGATTCACAAATTCCCAGATCTTGACGAAAAGGCGTCGTTTAAAGCAATGCAGGAATTCGCTGTGGGTGACGAACAGGTTAAGGTGCAGTTTGCCCATGAGCGGCGCATACAGGCGACCGCCGAATTTAGCGATGAAACCGACTGGCAGACCGCTTTAGAACTGGATAAGGGGGGCGCGGTGAAGGACTCCTTCGGGAATTTCCTGCTCATCCTAAACAACGACCCCTCGCTTGCCAATATAGCCTTCAACCAAATGCGGGACGGCGTGGACACACGAGGCGAGCTGCCGTGGAGCCGCGTCAAACCTGGCTGGGGCGAGACGGATGGTGCAAAGCTGTACGAATACCTCCAGAACAATTATGGCGTTTATTCCCCGACTAAGGCGAACCATGCCGTTCTCGCGGCGGCGACAAAACGCATCTACCATCCCATCCGCGAATACCTAAACAGCCTTCCGCCCTGGGACGGCATTCCAAGAGTGGAAACGCTCATCATCGACTATTTCGGTGCGCAGGACAACGCCTATGTTCGTGCCGCCACACGAAAAACCATTGCGGCGGCGGTAGCCCGCGTTTTTCAGCCGGGTATTAAATTTGACTATATGCTCGTGCTGAATGGACGCACCGGGCTGGGCAAGTCCACATTTTTCGACAAGCTTGCCGGAGAGTGGTTTTCCGACAGCCTGACCTTTGCTGATATGGGCAAGGGCAAGGACGCGCCCGAAAAGATACAGGGGTTCTGGATTCTTGAAATCCCGGAACTCGCGGGTATCCGCAAAACGGACGTGAACAACGTTAAGGCGTTTCTTTCAAGACGGGACGACAACTACCGTGCCAGCTATGGTCACAACAGTGAAAGTCATCCCCGTCAGTGTATCCTTGTCGGCAGTACCAATAGTGAAAGCATGGGGTTTTTGCGCGATGTAACCGGCAACCGCCGCTTCTGGCCGATTCGGGTCGGCGGCACCGAAGCCCGCAAAGGCTGGGATGTAACCG
The DNA here is from genome assembly GCA_023420245.1 of Bacillota bacterium. Classification (GTDB taxonomy): domain Bacteria; phylum Bacillota; class Clostridia; order Oscillospirales; family Acutalibacteraceae; genus DATAML01. The sequence goes on from JAEZWL010000095.1 coordinate 7,662, forward strand.
ATGCCGACGTCCTCCAAATATGGGCGGAGGCAAAAAACATCTGGGAAAACGGCGAGAATCTGTTCCTTGAGGGAGACGTTTCAGAAATGGCGGAGTCTGCCCAAAAAGACGCGCTGGAAACCGATGAGCGTGAAGGTATCGTGCGGGAATATCTCGATACCCTTTTGCCGGAGTGCTGGGATACGTTCGATATTTACAGGCGGCAGGAGTATTTCCGCTCCACAGACGACCCGACGCAGCCGAAAGGCACCGTGCGCCGTGACATTGTTTGCAACATGGAAATCTGGTGCGAGTGCTTCGACAAACGGCGCGAGGATTTCGAACGGCAGGAAAGCTACAAGATTATGTCCATTATGGAGAAGCTCGGCGGCTGGCAGAAGTCGGATAAAAAGCGCAAGCTCCAGATTTATGGCAGTGTGCCTGTTTGGGTTCGGGAGGAGCGTTAGCCTGGCAGTTAAGCGGGTTGCCAAGTTGCGAGAGTTGCTATTTTTATAATGGAAGTTGTGAGAAAAATACAATTCCATTATAGGAACAAGCCATACAAGCGCATATCTGCGCGCGCCTATAGGAAATTTTGGCGTAGACGGCAACCTCGCAACCGCTGACAAGCACCCGCAATCTGGCTGAACGCCTGAAAAAACTGGATTCATGGGAGGTAACATGCGAGAAAAAACTATAGAACAAAAACTTGTAAGAGCGGTTAAAGCGATAGGCGGCATAGCACCAAAGCTTATAAGCCCAGGATTCGATGGGATGCCCGATCGCCTTATCCTTCTTCCGGGCGGCAGAATCGGGTTTGTGGAAGTCAAACGGCATGGGGAGAAACCCCGCCCCTTACAGAAGGCAAGGCATGGACTACTTCGGCGGCTGGGCTTCCGTGTATTCGTTCTGGATAATGAGGAGCAGATTGGAGGGATCATCCGTGAAATACAATCTCCATAGCTATCAGAAATACGCCGCCGGATTTATCAAAGCAAACCCTATCTCCTGTCTTCTGCTGGATATGGGGCTTGGCAAAACGGCTATCACATTGACCGCTTTGAACGACCTGCTGTTTGACAGCTTTGAAGCGCACAAGGTTCTGGTGGTCGCCCCTCTTCGTGTGGCAAGGGACACTTGGCCGGAGGAACTGGCTAAGTGGGAACACCTTTCTGACCTACGCTTCTCCGTGGCGGTCGGCACGGAACCGGAACGCAGAGCCGCTCTGCTTCGGCGGGCTGATATTTATATCATCAACCGTGAGAATGTCCAGTGGCTTGTGGAGGACAGCGGTTTGCTCTTCGACTATGACACCGTTGTGGTTGACGAACTTTCATCCTTCAAATCCCATCAGTCAAAGCGGTTTCGGTCACTGATGAAAGTTCGCCCCAGGGTCAGACGGATCATCGGGCTGACCGGCACGCCCACTGGCAACGGTCTCATGGATTTATGGGCGGAATTCCGGCTTTTAGATATGGGCAAACGGCTCGGACGGTTTATCGGGCAGTACCGAACGGATTATTTTGCTCCCGACAAGCGCAACGGTCAGGTGATCTTCAGCTATAAGCCCCTGTCGGATGCCGAGAAGCAAATTTACAGCCGGATTGCCGACATCACTATTTCCATGAAATCCACAGACCACTTGAAAATGCCGGAGCTGGTATCCGCCGAATACCCCGTGCGGCTTTCGGAGTCGGAACGGGAACGGTACGAGGAACTGAAGCGAGACCTTGTCTTGACGCTGACGGACGGCGAAACGGGCACCCCGCTGGCAATTACCGCCGCCAATGCCGCCGCCCTGTCAAACAAGCTGTGTCAGATGGCAAACGGCGCGGTTTACGGCGACGACGGCGGGATATTTCACATTCATGACCGTAAGCTGGACGCTCTGGAGGACTTGATCGAAGCGACAAACGGCAAACCCGTCCTTGTGGCGTACTGGTTCAAGCATGACCTAGAGCGGATTACCGAGCGGCTTCATAAACTGCATATCCCGTTTTCAAAGCTTGACACATCCGAAAGTATTATCCGTTGGAATAAAGGTGAATTGCCCGTTGCCCTTATCCATCCCGCCAGTGCCGGACATGGACTGAACCTGCAGGCGGGCGGATCGACGCTGATATGGTTCGGGCTGACATGGAGTCTGGAGCTTTACCAGCAGACCAACGCCAGACTTTGGCGGCAGGGTCAGCAGTCCGAAACCGTGGTGGTTCAGCATATTATCGCAAAAGGCACGATTGATGAGCGCATTCTAAAAGCCCTGTCCGAAAAGGATAGAACACAGTCTGCTTTAATTGAAGCAGTGAAAGCAAATTTGTAAATCAGAGTAAACCTACGGAGTCAAAAGCTGCCAATCCGAGGGAAATTACCATTTTCGGAGGTAGCCTATGAATGAACACACTCTTTCGGCGAAGGAGTACCTATCCCAAGCCTACAGAATCGACCAGCGCATCAACAGCAAGCTGGAGCAGGTGCAGTCCCTACGCTATCTGGCTGAAAAGGTCACCGCCACGCTGTCCGACGCGCCGACCGGCGGCACCCGCAACTTCCACCGCATGGAGGATGTCATTGCCAAGATGATGGATTTGGAATCGGAAATCAGCTCCGACCTCTGCCACCTTATCGACACCAAGCACGAAATCGTCACGGTGGTCAAGTGCGTGGAGTGCCCGGAATTACAGACGCTCTTAGAACTGCGTTACCTCTGCTTTAAAACATGGGAGGAAATTGCGGTGGAGCTTCACTACGATATTCGACACGTCCATCGGCTGCACAGCAAGGCACTGGGCGAAATAGACGCAATCCGGCGCACAGGTCATGAAATGTCATAGAATGCCACGGTGCTCTTCTGATATAGTTATGATAGCGAAAAATGAAGGACGTTCCCGCGCGGAGCGTCCTTTTACTTTACCCAAACGGAGGTGGCAGGCAATGCCATACAAACCGAAGAAGCCCTGCGCCTACCTCGGCTGTCACAACCTGACAAGCGGCCGCTACTGCGAGGAGCACGCGAAGCAGGAAGCCAAACGGTACAACCACATAGACCGCGACCCAGAAGCCAACAAACGCTACGGCAGGTCGTGGGCAAAAATACGGACGGCGTTCCTGTCAGCCCATCCGCTTTGCGAGCTGTGCAAGGCTGAAGGTAAACTCACTCCCGCCGTGCTGGTGCACCACAAGCGCAAGCTGGCCGACGGCGGCACGAACGATTGGTCGAACCTGCAGGCGTTATGCCAGGAATGCCATTCAAGGCTTCATGCCGAGCAAGGTGATTACTTTTGATTGTTTTGAAAAAATTAATGCTTTGAATTCCGATGGAGGGGCGGTCTGATTCTCTACAGCTTAAAGGCTGGGCAGCGCGCTCGGCCATTCGTGTGAATTTTCGCAAAATCAAAAACTGTTTTCAATAACTACGAAGAAGGTGACGGCTTATGCCCAGAGGTGGTGCCCGCCCAGGTGCGGGAAGACCGAAAAAGCCGCTCGCCGACAAGCTCATTGAGGGCAACCCCGGCAAGCGCGAACTAACAAAGTTGAAATTCCCCGAGAACGAGAAACCAAAGCCGGGGTTTGAAAAAAATTCAAACACACAAAAATCAAAAACCGGAAGCAACCGCCGTATGCCGTCCTTCCTTGATATGGTTGCCAAGGAGGGCGGCGACGTTTTGCCGCCGGCAAGTGAGATATATAAAGTGCTCGCCGACTGGATCGATGGTTCGGGCTGTGCCGGGCTTATCGCACCGAACCTCATCGAGGATTTTGCGTTCCTCCGGCGGGCTTATCTCGAATGCGAGTACATGAACCGCAAGCTGGGGCGTATCGCTTCGGGCAAGCGCTCCCCCTACGTCAATATGGCACTTGACTACCAGAAGGCGATGATGGCGGTGTACAACCAGATCTGGCTGATCATCTCCCGCAACTGCGAGGAAAAATATGAGGGCAAAAACGAATTTCTCGAAATGCTCACGAACAGGGGGTTTTAAGCAATGCAGTCAACGGAACGTTTTGAAAAAGTAAATATCGATAAACTTGTCCCATACGCCCGGAACGCGCGAACGCACAGCAAGGAACAGATTCTGCAGCTTCGCGCCTCCCTGCGTGAGTTTGGGTTTGTAAATCCAATTATCTGCGACAAGGACTACAACATCATCGCGGGGCACGGGCGGGTGCTCGCCGCTAAAGAGGAGGGACTGTCGGAGGTTCCATGCGTATTTGCGGAACACCTGACCGAAGCGCAGAAAAAAGCCTACATCCTTGCGGACAACCGCCTTGCCCAGAACGCCGGGTGGGACGAGGAGCTGCTGACACTCGAAATCGGCGAACTGAAAGACCTGGGTTTTGATTTGGAGCTTACGGGCTTCGACGCCAAGGAAATTGAAAAGTTGCTTGCCGACGACGGCAATGCCGTAACCGACGATGACTTTGACCTCACGGCCGCTTTGGAAGAAGCGGCTTTTGTTTTGCCCGGCGATGTTTGGACAGTCGGGCGGCACCGTCTTATATGCGGCGACGCAACCGATGCGGACACCGTGAAAAAACTGATGAACGGCCGCAAGGCAAATCTCGTTCTGACCGACCCGCCTTATAATGTCGCTTTTGAATCGGCGAGCGGTCTGAAAATCAAAAACGATTCCATGAAAGCGGATCAATTTTACAATTTCCTGCTCTCGGCGTTTCACGGCCTTGCAGATAACCTGGAAAGCGGCGGCTCCGCGTATATCTTCCACGCCGATACCGAGGGAGAAAACTTCCGCAGGGCGTTCCGGGAATCTGGCTTTCACCTTTCGGGTACCTGCATCTGGGTAAAGGACAGCTTTGTAATGGGGCGCTCTCCGTACCAGTGGCAGCACGAGCCTATCCTTTATGGATGGCTGAAAACAGGTACCCACAAATGGTACGCAGGGCGCGCCGAAGCCACCATCTGGAACTTCGCCAAGCCAAAACGCAATTCCGACCACCCGACTTCTAAGCCTCTCGACCTGCTGGCATACCCTATTCGTAACAGCAGTCAGGCGAATGGTATTGTACTCGACACCTTCGGTGGTTCAGGAAGTACCCTTATCGCCTGTGAGCAGACCGACCGTATCTGCCACATGCTGGAGCTTGATGAAAAGTATGCCTCGGTTATCCTGCGCCGTTATGCCCAGTTCAAGGGTAATGGCGGTGAGGACATCACCTGCGAGCGGAGCGGCGAAACCCTCCGCTATGCCGATCTTGTAAAGGAGGTGTCCGGCCGTGGATAAGAATCTGACACTCGGCTCCCTCTTTGACGGCTCCGGCGGCTTTCCGCTCGGAGCTATTTTAACAGGCGTTGAACCGCTCTGGGCGTCGGAAATCGAGCCGTTCCCAATCAGGGTCACGACCAAGCGCCTGCCGCAGGTCAAACACCTCGGCGACATCAACAGGATAAACGGTGCCAACCTGCCGCCCGTGGACATCATCACGGGCGGCTTCTGCTGTCAGGACTTATCTGTCGCGGGCAAAAGAGCCGGACTACATGGTGAGCGGTCAGGTCTGTTCTTTCAGGTGATACGGATCATTAAGGAGATGCTTGCCGCCACCGATAACGAATATCCGAAGTTCGCTGTGCTGGAAAATGTGCCCGGAATGTACTCCTCGGCGGGCGGCGCAGATTTTTTGGAGGTGCTCAATGAACTTATCCGCATCAAAGACGAAACCCTGTCAGTACCTATGCCTGAAAAACAAACCGATGGTTCGTCCGGCAAATGGAGTACGGCGGGTGAAATCGTGGGAGATGGTTTCTCAATCGGCTGGCGAACGCTTGACGCTCAATTTTGGGGAGTCGCCCAGAGACGCCGCCGTTGCTACATTGTCGTCGATTTTACAGGCGAACGTGCCGGAAAAATATTATTTGACGAGTCGCGCCTGCGAGGGTATCCTCCGCAGAGCGGCTTCCCGTGGCAAGCAGCTGCCGGAAGTGCTGAGGCTTGCGCTGGAAGCGCAGTCTGCTTTGAACCCGGCGCCTGCTCAAGGTTAGGCGGCCATGTCTGGCACGGAGCCCCCGTGGGTGCGCTGCGTGCCGATATGGGCGACAACCAAACCGCCGTAGCTATTGAAAATTACCCGGCGGACAGCCGTGTCAAACTCAGTGAAGACGGAGTTGTCCAGACGCTTGCCGAACGTATGGGGACTGGCGGCGGTAATATCCCGATGGTTATGACCGCCTTCGGCATTTGCTCCCATAACAGCAACTCCATGCTTTCGCCAAATCCGCACAGCGGCATTTATGAAGCCGAAACTTCCCGGACGCTTGATTTAAATTGTAACCGGCCGGACTGCAACCAGGGCGGCGTCGCCGTGGTCGCAGTGCAAGGTTCCATGATCGGGCGCGAAGATAAGAACGGTCCGCAGGGTAGCGGTGTAAAGCAAGATGTGAGCTTTACCCTCGACACAGCAGACCGACACGCGGTCGCATACGCCATGACAACAGGTGAATTCACCCAAGCCTGCCGTGAGAAATCACCTTGCCTGCAGGCGCGGGACTATAAAGACCCGCCGGTGGTTAGCCAACCGCCCTATATCGTGCGCAGGCTTACTCCAATCGAGTGCGCCTTACTGCAAGGCTTTCCGCCAGATTGGTGCGCGTGGCTTGAAACACCCTCTCCTACGGAGGGCGACGTTGATTTCTGGACAAATGTCTGGGAAACACATCGAGTTGTTATGGGCACATCCACAAAGCCAAAAAGCCGGAAGCAGATTGTCAAGTGGCTTCAAAGCCCGCATTCCGACGCCGCCGAATACAAAATGTGGGGCAACGGCGTCGCCCTGCCGTGTGTTGTTTTCGTCCTGTCGGGCATTGTGTACCATATACAGTCCTAAGCCGTTTATTTCCCTTGATTTTCGGTAGGTTTATATCGCCGGAACGACTTGCTATTATCACGTTTTAGAGCGAATATGTGTTACAACGAAGGGTAAGAACCCCTTTGGAATCAAGGAAAACGGAGGTTTACAGCATGAAACTCAGCTACAACATTGCTGGAGAACGGCGCAAGTCACTGGTGGGCGCAATCAGTCAGGAATTGAATCTTCCCATGAAATATCTCGGGGCACCGTCATTTGCCTATGAAGTCGGTGACCCGAGCCGGGCTGGCAAATACCATATCGACAAAGCCGGAATGGTCACCGGTCCCGACAGCCTTGACCTTGAAGATGCCTTGCATCGGCAGGGCTTTGACGCCGGCGAACGCGAATATGACGAACCCGACACCTGCGAAAGCGGACTTGGCGGGATGGGTGCACTTGACGAGTACCCGGATATCGACCAGCACCACCCCGGTCAGTACACCAACCCCGACGCACCCATTACCGAAGCTATGCAAAGGCAGTTGGACGAAGCTTTAGAATCCGACCGTCTGGTTATTGAAATGCCACTTGCCGGCTTTACGCAGGAGAAACTCGAAAACCTCACCAAGCTGGTAAACGCCAGGACCCCGCTCCTAAAGGCGGCGCTCGGCGCGGAGGAGCTTCCCATCCGGCAAACTGACAAAGACGGCGGCAAGCTGTGTTTCCCCTGGTTTACCTGGACGGGAGATTCAGACATCCTGAGCGCCTACACCAATTTAATTTTCAAACTTTGTGAAGCGGCAAAGGAAAAACACCATGTTACCGCCAAGGAGCGCGAGGTGGAAAATCCGAAATACGCCATGCGATGCTGGCTCCTCTCCCTCGGCTTCATCGGAGCCAAATACAAAACCGCGCGAAAAATACTGCTGGGGAATCTGGACGGCAACAGCTCCTACAAGTCTGGCGCAAAGAAAATTACGGAGGTGCAGGATGATGTTTCCGAATAAAGAAACGGTCGAACGAGTTCGCGGTCAGTATCCAAAGGGAACTATGGTCGAGCTGATTTCCATGTCCGACCCCTATACCACCCTCAAGCCCGGTGACAGAGGCATGGTGGATTTTGTGGACGACACCGCCGCGATATTTGTCCGGTGGGACAACGGCTCGGGGCTTGGCGTTGTTTACGGAGAGGATTCGGTGAAGCGTATTCCGCTTGTAAGCGGAAAGGTAAAAGAGCAGATTCTGGCAATTCGGAAAACAGGCCAGACTAATATGTTCGATGTAAACATGGTGCAACGGCTTGCTCTGGAGGCGGGTTTCCATGAACTTGCCGACTTTCTTGAAACCGACCGCAAGGCTTATTCTATCTTTATCCTGACTGGCGACGAGGGCTAACATACACAAGAGCCGCCGTCAGTTTGCGCCGCATCTTTGTGTGCTATATGATGCCGGAATGACTTGCTATTACAGGCTTTTAGAGCGAATATGTGTATGCCGAATGAAAACACGACGGCAGAAAACACAGAATTTAAGGAGGAAAAAGCCATGACCAAAACACAGGTTCAGCAAATCAAAGAGCAGCTTCCCACAGAGACCCGCATCCTTCGTACCTACCAGGCTTTCGAAGGTGACATCCGGGTGATTGTTCAATTGCCGGGAGAGAACACCGAAACGCGCTACACCATCAGCTTTGACGAGGACGATTACCCGCACATCAAGCTGATGTTTTAACCACGAAAAAAGCAGAGGACGCCCCCGAAGGGGCTGTTCCTCGTACAGATAGATTTTGAGAGCTTCCAAGTGGAGGCTCTTTTATTATGCTCGGAAAGGGGGTGACCGACGTGTCCGGTTTCAAATACAAGCCTACGCCGCTTATGCTGCCCAGCTCGCACTATGATGAGCGGCGGGCTGACTTTGCGGTTGGCTTCATATCAATGCTTAAACACACCACCGGCGAGTGGTACGGCAAGCCGTTCCGGCTGATGCCCTGGCAGGAGCGGATTGTGCGCGATATTTTTGGTATCGTTGACGCGGACGGCTACCGCCAGTTCCGAACCGCCTATGTGGAGGTCGGCAAGAAAAACGGCAAGTCCGAGCTCGCGGCGGCAATAGCCCTCTATCTCCTGTTTGCGGATGGCGAAGCGGGCGCGGAGGTTTATTCCTGTGCGGCAGATATCAACCAGGCAAGTATCGTGTTCAATACAGCCAAGGCGATGGTGGAACAATGCGGCGATCTGAACCGCATCTCCAAGCTTGTGCCCTCCACCAAACGGATCATTTTTCCGCACACCAACAGCTTCTACCGGGTGCTGTCCTCCGAAACCAAGTCCAAGCAGGGCTTTAACGTGTCAGGACTGATTTTCGATGAGCTTTTTGCACAGCAGACCCGTGAACTGTTTGATACCATGACCAAGTACACAGGCGACGCAAGGCGGCAGCCGCTATACTTTCTCATCACCACGGCAGGCAGGGACAAAACCAGCATCTGCTATGAAATCCACTGCAAGGCAAAGGCGGTTATGGACGGCTCGAAAATTGATCCTTCCTTTTACCCCGCTGTATTCGGCATCGAGGAGGGTGACGACTGGGAGGACGAAACCGTCTGGCGCAGAGTGAACCCTTCCATCGGTGTGACAATCCCGTTCGAAACCGTGCAGGCTGCCTATGAGCAGGCAATACAAAATCCAGCCGAGGAAATGCATTTCCGGCAGTTTCGGCTGAATGAATGGTGCAACGCCGATATCCGTTGGATGCCAATGGACAAATGGGACGCCTGCGGCGAAGAACTGAACCCGGAGGACTATGAAGGGCGCGACTGCTACTGCGGGCTGGACCTGTCCTCTACGGGCGACCTTACCGCTCTCGTTCTGGTATTCCCACCAAACGGCGGCGATACCAAATACACCATCCTGCCGTTTTACTGGTTACCTGAGGAGGTCATAGACCTGCGGACGCGGCGCGACCACGTGCCCTATGCTGTTTGGAAGAAAGCGGGTGTGTTCAACACCACCGAGGGAAATGTGGTGGACTACGATTATATTGTAGCTTTCATCGCCAAACTGTCGGAGCGTTATCGTATCCGGGAAATTGCCTACGACCGATACGGTGCGGAGAAAATCCGCCGCGACCTTGAGGAACTGGGCGCAGAGCACGGCTTTGTGGTGTTCCCGTTTGGACAGGGCTTTATATCCATGTCCCCTCCAAGTAAGGATTTCTACCAATTCGTAATGGAGGGCAAAATACGGCACGGCAAGCATCCTGTCCTCGATTGGAATATGGGCAACGTGATCATCGACCAGGACGCGGCGGGCAACATCAAGCCGAATAAGAAAAAGTCCACCGAAAAGATTGACGGCGTGGTCGCGCTGATTATGGGACTTGCAAGGGCGATGCTCGGAGGTGGCGGGATCGTAGAAAGTGTTTACGCAGAGAGGGGCTTGTTGATATTCTGATGATAGAATACTTCACAATTTTATGTTATCCTTATATATAGATGCGGTTGATTTGACATCACGCCGCATGAAAAGTCAAGAGGAACAGAACAAAAACCGATATAATCATAACATACGGAAGGAGGTCTCGGAATGGATTGGATAACGGGAATACAGCGGGCGCTCGATTATACCGAGGCACATCTGACAGATGATGTTGATTATGAAGTGGTTGCGAAACAGGCCTATTCGTCAGCATTTCATTTTCAAAGAATGTTCAGTATGCTTTGTGGATATGCACTCGGTGATTATATTCGTATGCGGCGCCTCACCTTGGCAGCCGAAGAGTTAATTCGGACAAATGACAAAGTGATTGACGTTGCTCTCAAATACGGATATGACACTCCCGAAAGTTTTTCGCGCGCTTTTATGCGGTTTCACGGGATTACCCCGACCGATGCAAGGCACGGCGGAAATGTCAAATCTTTTTCCAGACTGTCCGTAAAATTGATTTTATCGGGAGGCAATACAATGGATTACAGAATTGAAGAAAAACAGGCATTCAAAATTATCTGCAAGAAGAAACAAGTTAACAAACCACAGGGTGACACCGCCACAGCCGACATTTCGGCATTCTGGGGCGAATGCAGTCAGAACGGCACAATGGAATCGCTTTGCAAGTATGCAAAATTCGACAATCTGCAAGGTATCCTCGGCATTTGTTTCTCTGGAGAGATGGCGGATTCCGGCTTTCCTTACGGCATCGGCGCCGAATACAACTGCGTTCCTGTGAAGGACGAAGGCTTTGATATCGTTGAAATTCCGGCATATACCTATGCAGTTTTCCAGTGCAAGGGCAAAATGCCCGATGCATTCAAGGACACCTATCAGAAAATTTGCACAGAGTTTTTCCCACAGAGCAACTATGAATACGGCAACGGTGTGGAACTTGAGGTCTATCCATCAGTTGATACGCAAAACCCGGATTATTCTTGCGAAATCTGGATAGCGGTAAACGAGAAGAAATAAGGCAAACAACAAAACCATGTGAGAGCATCTATCGAAAACGATAGGTGCTTTTTTCAGCCCATTTTACGGAGGTGAAGCCTATGAACCCATTGAAAATTCTATTTCGTTCCCGCGATAAGCCGCAGAACCGTGTCGGCGGAGGCTGGGGTTTTCTGTTTGGCGGCACAACCAGCGGAAAGACGGTCAACGAGCGGACGGCGATGCAGACTACGGCGGTCTATGCCTGTGTAAGAATCCTGTCCGAAGCCGTCGCCGGTCTGCCGCTGCATATCTACCGATACCGGGCTGACGGCGGCAAAGAACGCATCCCCATGCACCCCCTCTACCATCTGCTCCATGACGAGCCAAACCCTGAGATGACTTCATTCGTGTTTCGAGAAACACTGATGAGTCATCTTTTGCTTTGGGGCAACGCCTTCGCGCAGGTGGTTCGCAACGGGCGTGGGCAGGCGGTCGCGCTCTACCCTCTGCTTCCGAGCAAGATGGACGTCAGCCGGGCGGCGAACGGGGAGCTGCTTTACACCTATTACCGCGACGCGGATGAAACCGGGCTGAATCCAAAAGGCGGATATGTCACGCTTAGACGAGACGAAGTCCTTCACATCCCCGGCCTTGGGTTTGACGGTCTGATCGGCTATAGCCCTATCGCCATGGCGAAGAACGCCATTGGCATGTCACTCGCCACCGAGGAATACGGCGCCAGCTTTTTTGCCAATGGCGCGAACCCCGGTGGTGTGCTGGAGCATCCCGGCGTGATTAAGGATATCGGTCGTGTCAAGGAAAGCTGGAACTCCGCCTATCAGGGCAACGGCAACGCGCATAAAATCGCCGTACTTGAGGAGGGCATGAAGTTTCAGGCAATCGGCATTCCTCCGGAGCAGGCGCAGTTTCTGGAGACGCGGAAATTCCAGATCAACGAAATCGCCCGTATTTATCGTATTCCTCCCCACATGGTGGGCGATCTTGAGAAATCCAGCTTTTCAAATATCGAGCAGCAGTCGCTGGAATTTGTGAAGTACACCCTTGACCCGTGGGTGGTTCGCTGGGAGCAGAGCCTGCAGCAGTCGCTGATTCTGCCCTCCGAAAAGCCGTCGCTGTTCATCCGGTTCAATCTGGACGGACTGCTGCGCGGCGATTACCAAAGCCGTATGAACGGGTACGCGGTCGGCCGGCAGAACGGCTGGATGTCGGCAAACGACATCCGTGAGCTGGAGGACATGAACCGCATCCCCGCTGGGGATGGTGGCGATTTGTATCTGGTCAACGGTAACATGACCAAACTGGCGGACGCGGGTGCGTTCGTCGGAAATCAATCAAAGGAGGCTAACGGCCAATGAAGAAATTCTGGAATTGGGTAAGGGATGAAACCACCGAGGAACGCACCCTTTATCTCAACGGCGTCATTTCCGACGAAACCTGGTGGGGCGACGAAATAACGCCCAAAATGTTCAAGGATGATCTGCTCGCCGGGGCTGGCAATGTCACGGTGTGGATTAACTCTCCCGGCGGCGACGTGTTCGCGGCGGCGCAGATCTACAACATGCTCATGGACTACACTGGGAAGATTACCGTCAAAATTGACGGACTGGCGGCAAGCGCGGCTTCGGTCATCGCAATGGCGGGCGGCGATGTGTATATGTCCCCCGTGTCCATGCTGATGATCCATAACCCCTCCACCATCGCCATCGGTGACAGCGAGGAAATGCTTCACGCGAAGGCACTGTTGGATGAGGTGAAGGAAAGCATCATCAACGCCTATGAGCTGAAATCGGGGCTGTCCCGCCCGAAGCTTTCCCACCTGATGGACGCGGAAACCTGGATGAACGCCAACAAGGCGGTTGAACTGGGCTTTGCGGATAAAATCATGTTTGCCGAGGGCGAAAAAACCGCCGCCGACAGCCTGATTTTCTCCCGCATGGCGGTCACCAATTCTTTAATCAGCAAGCTGCCGAAGCAGCAAAAACCGAAAACGGGAACGCCGATTGAGTCGCTGGATAAGCGGCTCTCTTTAATTTCCCACTAATTTTAAGGAGGAACACACAATGAGTAAAATTCTTGAACTGCGTGAAAAGCGCGCCAAGGCATGGGACGCGGCAAAGGCGTTCCTGGACACCAAGCGCGGGGGGGACGGTCAGCTCTCCGCCGAGGACACCTCGACCTACGACAAGA
>JAEZWL010000101.1 GCA_023420245.1 Bacillota bacterium
AAACGAAGGATCCTACCACTTCGTTTCCTGCAATACGGAGAAGAGACCTCCATACCACAACGAGATAAACTCGCACGTTTGCAAAATAATTATACTTTTTTATACGGATTTTGTATAGAGTAGATTCCACAAGGTTTTGCGGTTGCGACGGGTTGATTCAGCGCTGTGTATGGATTAGTTCCCGTACACAGTGCTTTTTGTTGTTGCCCCCGAATGGAGCAGCGGGGGCAAGCCACCCACCCCCCCCTACACACTGCCCCCGCCAGCTGATTCGTTAAATTTGGGGAAACAGCGCATGGATGAAAGCTGTCGCAGAAAATGCGAAAACAAAAACAGCGCCCCGTAAGGGACGCTGTTTTTGTGCGCTTAGGTGTGTGAGCGCAGGCATAGAAAAAATCACGGGACGAGGGGTTCCGAGCAAAATGCGGCAGGCTTTATAATCGATTCATCCAACAAAAAATATTCGTTCATGACTTCTTAAATGTTTCGTAATTCTTCTTAAACCGGGGGGATTGGGAGAGTTTTCGTAGTTCAAAGCGGCAATTTTAGGTGCTGCCTGTCCATGCACAAAACTGTTCTCAAGGTATTCTGTCACTGGTTGATTCATAGAATAAAAAATTTTAGGAATCAAAAAATAAATTTTCTTGAATATCATTAAATTAATTTTATACTGGAACGATATATACAATAGGAAAACATGCCAGAAGCAGGAGGTTTTTTATGAAGATCAATCATTTTACAGTAAGACCGAAGAACATCCCGGTTGATTTTTCAAAAGCAACGAATTTAAACAAAGGCAAGGAAGCGCAATCCGAGAAGAGGGGAACGCTTACGAACCTTGTAAAAAACAATATGAAAACGCCAAAAGACAGCGGGGACCGTATCAGCAGTCTACAGGACCGCAGGCAGGAGCTGGTTGCCCGCAGAGCCGAGTATCTCGCGAGCGCAAAAGAACAGAACCTTGACAAGGATATCATAAACGGAAAGCTTGCGGATTACGACAGTCAGATTTCTCAAATTGACCAGCAGATTGCACAAATCAGAAAAGAAGAGCGCGACAGGCAGATGAAGGGCAGCGAGGCAAAAGCACAGGATTCCGCGCAAAACACAAACGGCCCGAGCGGGCTGAAGCCGGAGGAAGGAAGCGCGGATGTGGAAGCGACGCAGAAGCTGCTGACCGCATTCGGTTCCATTCAGCATACCAAGGATTACATCGCCGCGATGAAGGATGTGAAGGGCAGGCTGGAAACCGAAGCGTCTTATTACGCGCCCAGCCATTTTTACCAAGGGAACCCTCAAAAGTATGCGTCTTTGAAAGCAAGGGCAGGGAGCGTCGAGAGCGAAATTATCCGGTTGGAAAAGGATATGAGAAAAGCCGGAGACTCGATTATGGGCGGAGTTCAGGGAATAACGGAGAAAACTGTGCAAGGGAATCCGGCAGAAGATAAAACGGATGAAGAAAATCCCGACGGACTCAACAAAACAAAAAAAGCAATGGACGTATACGCGTAAGAGCAGCAGCCTCCGGGAAAACCCGGGGGCTGTTTTTTTGTCAGCGTTCACACGATGTTTTTCATATATTTCTTCAAAATTACAGAGAAATATGCTATAATTTATTTTAAATGTTTCAGCCTGCGCTTTTCGCGGGCGCCAATTAAACAGCGGTAAGCTTTGATTGAGAGGAATTGAAAATGTCGGCTATTACACAGGCAAAAAGAATCGTGGTTAAGGTGGGAACCTCTACCCTAACCTATGAAAACGGCAAGATGAATCTGCGCAGGATGGAAACCCTCTGCAAGGTACTGAGTGACCTGCAAAACTCGGGGAAGGAAATCGTTCTCGTGACCTCCGGCGCAATCGGCGTCGGCGTGGGAAAACTCGGTCTGCCGGAGCGACCGCAGGAGACGGAGAAAAAGCAGGCGGTTGCCGCGGTTGGTCAGTGTGAGCTGATGTTTACATACGATAAATTATTCGGGGAATACAACCGCACGGTGGCGCAGGTTCTGCTGACCGCAGACGTTGTAGCCAGTGAGCAGAACAAGATTAATACGCAGAATACCTTTAATGAACTGATTAAAATGGATATCATCCCCGTGGTAAATGAAAACGATTCTGTTGCCATCGACGAGCTGGTCGGCAACAATTTTGGGGATAACGATACGCTTTCCGCAACGGTTGCCTTGCTGGTGGACGCGGATTTGCTGGTGATTCTGACCGATATCGACGGTCTTTACGACTCCAATCCGCGTACGAACGCAAGCGCCCGCCGTATTCCCTGTGTGGATGCGGTAACGGATGAAATCCGGGAAATTGCGGGCGGCACCGGCTCCAACCGGGGAACGGGCGGCATGAGCACCAAGGTCAACGCGGCGGCAATTGCCAACGAGGGCGGAATTTGCTGCTGCGTCATCAGCGGCGCCGACCCGAAAAACCTGTACCGCCTTTTTGACGGAGAACAAATTGGGACAGTTTTCGGCATGAAAAAGAAGTAAGATAAGGTATGAGGGTTGTCACTTGGCTGTGATAAACCCGTGAGATACATATGAGGTGACACCATGACTGTTTTGGAGCAAATGGGTAAAAACGCAAAAATTGCTTCCCGCGCGCTTGCGGTTGCGGGCGCACGGAAGAATCAGGCGCTACTCGCGATGGCGGATGCAATTGAGCGGGGCGGGGAGGAAATTCTCGCCGCGAACGGCAAGGACCTTGCGACCGCCAGAGAAAGCGGCATGACCGAGGCTCTGCTGGACCGCCTGACGCTGAACCGCGCGCGGATTGCGGGAATGGCGAAGGGAATCCGCGAGGTTGCGGCGCAGAAAGACCCCGTGGGTACGGTCGTCGGGGGCAGCGTTCATCCGAACGGAATGAGAATCGAGCAGGTTCGCGTGCCGCTCGGCGTAATCGGGATTATCTATGAGGCCAGACCGAACGTGACCGCCGACGCGGCGGCGCTCTGCCTGAAGGCCGGCAACGCGGTTATCCTGCGCGGCGGCAAGGAAGCGATTCACTCCAATCTTTGCGTTGCCTCCATTATGCGCACAGCGGCAGAGCAGGCGGGGCTGCCGAAGGACAGCCTCCAGCTGGTAGAGGATACCAGCCGCGCCTCAAGCGTGGAAATGATGCAGCTGACCGAATACCTCGACGTTCTGATTCCGCGCGGCGGCAAGGGTCTGATTCAGTCGGTGGTGCAGAACTCCCGCGTGCCGGTTATTGAGACAGGCTCCGGCAACTGCCACGTTTACGTGGACGCTTTCGCAGATATTGATATGGCCTCTGCTATCATAGATAACGCGAAAACCTCGCGTCCGTCCGTCTGCAACGCGATTGAGACAATTCTTGTCCATCAGGATATCGCGGAAAAAGCGCTGCCGGTCATACAGGCAAGGCTGAACAAAAAGGGCGTGGAGCTGCGCGGCTGCGAAAGAACACGCGCTATTCTGGGTGAAGGCGTGGCTGCCGCGACCGAAGAGGACTGGGAAACGGAATATCTGGATTATATTCTGGCCGTCAGGGTTGTGGACTCTCAGGAGGATGCGATGGAGCATATCGCACGGTATTCCACCGGTCACAGCGAAGCCATTGTTACCCAAAGCTATGAAAACGCACAAAAATTTACCGCCGGCGTGGATTCCGCAGCGGTTTACGTAAATGCCTCCACCCGTTTTACCGACGGCGGCGAATTCGGTCTGGGTGCGGAAATCGGGATTTCTACCCAGAAGCTGCACGCCCGTGGTCCGATGGGTGTGAACGAGCTGACCTCCTCAAAATTTATCATTAGCGGAAACGGTCAAATTCGATAGAAAACGGAGCGGTTTGGAATGAGTAAGAAAAAAAAGAAGGTAATCAGCGGCTACACCGCGGATTACCGAGAGGCATACCGGCAGACGGCGGAGGGAACTGAAGAAACAGAAGCTGCCGAAACGGAGCTGGAAGAGATTCTTTCGGAAAGCGACGAAGGCGCCGATGAAGACATTCTGGCGAAGTGGACCGACGACATCGACTCCGACCAGCCGGAGGCACCGGAGCCGAAAAAACCGCCGCACCGCAGGCATCACCGTTACGGGG
>JAEZWL010000107.1 GCA_023420245.1 Bacillota bacterium
ACTTCTATGATATGTGCGGCATTTAATCCGAATTCATCCAGAAGGTCAGCAGCAGGGCCGGAGTGTCCGAAAACATCGTTCACGCCGATTTTATAAACGGGAGTCGGCAATTCCTCGCAGAGAACTCCGCAAACCGCGTCACCGAGACCGCCGATGATGTTATGCTCTTCCACCGTAATAATTCTACCTGTCTCTTTTGCGGCCTTCAGGATAATCTCACGGTCAATCGGTTTAATGGTATGTATATTAATCAGCCTTGCGTCGATTCCCTGATCAGCTAATGCTTTTACCGCTTCCAATGCGCGGGAAACCATCAGCCCGGTTGCGACAATGGTAATATCCCTGCCGTCCTTTAGGGTGACTCCCTTACCAAGCTCGAAATGATAATCGTCGGAATTGTTAAAGCTTTCTACGGCAAGTCTGCCCAAACGGATGTAGACCGGACCGTGGTGCTCAATCGCAGCCTTCACGGCGGCGACCATCTCGTAGTGATCGGAGGGGTTCAGTACCACCATGCCCGGAATGGTTCTCATCAGCGCAATATCTTCATTGCACTGGTGCGTCGCGCCGTCTTCACCCACGGAGATGCCGGCGTGGGAGCCGACAATTTTTACGTTCAGCTTCGGGTATCCTACCGAATTACGTACCTGCTCGTATGCGCGTCCGGTCGAGAACATGGCGAACGAAGTCGCGAACGGAATTTTACCGCAGGAAGCAAGACCCGCGGCCACGCCTACCATGTTGCATTCCGCAATGCCGCAGTCAATAAAGCGACCCGGATAAGCTTTTTTGAAAATACTGGTTTTTGTTGCTTCCGCAAGGTCTGCGTCCAGTACCACAACCTGCGGATACTGATCGGCAAGCTCCGCGAGCGCCGTTCCATAGCTTTCTCTGGTTGCTTTTTTTATCATTTCAGCCATCTTATTCCGCCTCCAATCCGGACAGCACCCTGTTCAAGTCCTGCATCGCTACCTCGTATTGCTCTGCGTTTGGTGCGGAGCCATGCCAGTTCACTTTGTTTTCCATAAAGGATACATCCTTGCCCTTCACGGTTTTTGCAATAATTACACTTGGTTTGCCCTTTACCGCTTTGGCGTGGTTAAAAGCCGGTTCGATTTCATCGAAGTCATTTCCGTTGACAATTGAAACATCAAACCCAAAGGAACGGAATTTTTCATCAATCGGTTCCGGTCCTCCAACCTCCGCGACCGGACCGTCGATTTGAAGTCCGTTGTTATCCACAATGAGGCAAAGGTTATCAAGCTTATGGTGTGCGGCAAACATTGCGGCTTCCCATACCTCGCCTTCTTCAATTTCACCATCGCCCAGCATGCAGTACACGCGGTAATCCTTCTGATCCATCTTTGCCGCGATTGCCATGCCGCAGGCTGCGGAAATTCCCTGCCCGAGCGAGCCGGTGCTCATATCAACGCCGGGTGTGCCTTTCATATCCGGATGTCCCTGAAGCATTGCGCCGATATGACGCAGTCTTTTCAGTTCGTCCATTGAAAAGTAGCCCTTCAGCGCCAGTGTCGCGTAAAGACCGGGAGCGCAGTGACCTTTTGAGAGAACAAAGCGGTCTCTGTCCGCGTCCTTCGGATTATTTGGGTCTACGTTCATCTCTTTAAAATACAGGTAGGTAAACAAATCCGCCGCGGACAATGATCCGCCCGGATGACCGGATTTTGCGTTGAAGATTCCTTCAATAGCTCCCATTCTGACCTTACACGCCAGAACCTGTAAGGTTTTCTTTTGTAATGTTTCCATTCCAGCCTCCTAAAATTAACATTATATCCCATTATACATCTAACAAAATAGTTATACAATATTTAGAAGAAAGTCGAAAAAGATTCTTAGGGTACAAACAGGAATCAATAGGCGCTGCTAATCGGTTACAGCAAATTGACTGTTATAAAGATCGGCGTAAAATCCGTTTTTCTCAAGAAGCTGCCTGTGGGTTCCCTGTTCAATGATGCTGCCGTGGTTCATGACCAGAATCAGGTCGGCTTCCTTGATCGTGGAAAGGCGATGGGCGACGATAAAGGAGGTGCGACCCTCCATCATTTTTGTAAAAGCCTTTTGAATTCGAATTTCCGTGCGGGTATCGATAGAGCTGGTAGCCTCGTCCAGAATTAGAATCGGAGGATCTACCAGCATGACGCGCGCGATGCACAGCAGCTGGCGCTGTCCTAAAGAAATGTTGCCGCCGTCTTCGGAAATCAGCGTGTCATAGCCGTTCGGAAGACGCATGATGAACGAATGGGCATGCGCGGACTTTGCCGCTTGTATGATGTCTTCCTCGGATACGTTTGCCCTGCCGTAGGCGATGTTATCGCGCACAGTACCGGTAAAGAGCCAGGTATCCTGTAAAACCATTCCGAACATGGCTCGCAGACTGCTTCGGGTCACGTTCATGATATCGGTTCCGTCAATCCGAATGGCTCCGGCGTCTATGTCATAGAAGCGCATCAGCAGATTGATGATTGTCGTTTTTCCGCTCCCGGTAGGTCCTACAATAGCAATTCGCTCGCCTTTGCGCGCGGAGAGGTTCATATCCTGAATCAGCTTTGTTTCCGGGCGGTAAGAGAAATATACATGCTCCGCCACGATGTTTCCTTCACTGTTTTTCATTACCAGAGCATCCGGCTCATCCTGCTTTTCTTCGGTTTCATCCAAAAAGTGAAACAGGCGCTGCGCGGAGGCAAATGCGGTCTGAATCTGCGTGATGACTCCGGTTACTTCGTTGAAGGGCTTGGTATATTGGTTTGCGTAGGCCAAAAAAGATGAGATCTGACCGATCGTCAAAGGGCCGGGTCGCCCGGTAACCGCGCAGATGGAACCAATCACCGCTACGGAGGTGTACACAATTCCGTTCACGAAACGGGTGCTTGGGTTTGACAGTGCGGAATAAAACTGAGCCTTCACGCCGCAATGATAAAGACGCCGGTTGATTTCGCCGAACTGCTTTTCCGACCGTTCTTCGTAATGAAAGGTTTTTACGATTTTTTGACCGCTGATCATTTCCTCCACAAAGCCGCTAAGCTCTCCCTGTGTTGCCTGCTGCTCCGTAAATTGCTTATGAGAAAGCTTTGCGATAAATCCGGCAACAAACAAAGAAAGCGGTGTGACCAGAACAACGACGGCAGTGATTACCGGACTGATTGTCAGCATAAAAATCAGCGTTCCCGCAATTGTTACAATCCCGGTGAATAATTGGGTCAGTCCCTGTAAAAGTCCGTCTGAAACCTGATCGACATCATTTACGATTCTGCTGATGATATCACCGTGGGCGTGCCCGTCGATGTATTTCAGCGGAAGCTTGCTGATTTTTTGGTAAGTCTGCTTGCGAAGGTCGCGAACGGTTTGGTAAGCAACCCGATTGGTACAGTACGCCATGACCCACTGAAAAGCGGCGCTTACCGCAATGGTTAAGGCAAGCAGAACAAGGATGGGAACCATACCGGCAAAATCTATTTTTCCGGGTCCAAAGATTTTATCAATTGCTTTACCGATTAAAATCGGACCGTAAAGGGTAAGAGAAATATGGATAATCGCGCTGACGAGGGCGCCCACAAGAAAAATCCAGTATGGCTTTGCATAACGCATCAAACGATTTAAAACGGATTTTTTCATTATCTGTTCACCTCATCTTTGCTGAGCTGTGATAAGCAAATTTCCTGATAAACCTCGCAGCGTTCCAGTAATTCCTCATGGGTGCCGATTCCGGCGATTGCTCCGTCGTCCAAAACGATAATTTTATCCGCATGCTTAATCGTACTCGCGCGCTGCGAAACCATCAGCACGGTCATACCTGCTGTTTCGTTTTTAATTGCTTTGCGAAGGGCAGCGTCGGTTGCGTAATCCAGCGCGCTGGAGCTGTCGTCCAGAATCAGGATATCAGGGTCGGCTACCAACGCTCTGGCGATTGTCAGCCGCTGCTTTTGCCCGCCGGAAAAATTTTTTCCGCCCTGGTTGACCGGACTTTCCATCCCCTTTGGCAGAGCGGAAACAAAATCAGCCGCCTGAGCGATTCGCAGGGCTTTTTCCATTTGCTCTGGCGCGGCACTTTCCTTGCCCCAGCGCAGGTTGCTTTCAATTGTGCCCGAAAAAAGAACGGATTCCTGCGGTACCATCCCGATTTTTTCGCGCAGCTCGGGAAAGGAATACGCGCGTATGTCTGTGCCGTCAACCAGAATACTGCCCTTTGTTACGTCGTAAAAGCGGGGAATCAGATTGACCAGCGTGGATTTACCCGAGCCGGTTCCGCCGATGATTCCAACGATTTCACCGGGCAGGATACCAAAGCTTAAGCCGGTTACCGCGTATTTGTCGGAACCGTCATAAGAGAAGCTTACATTTTGAAACGCGATCTTTGGCGCTGCGCTGTCTTTTGTTATGAAATTCCGGCTTGCTTCCGGAACGGAGGTAACGGTCTCCAGTATCTCGTTTACCCGTGCGGCGGATGCTGAGGCTTTTGTAAAGGTAACCACCAGGTTGGCAACAACGATTAGGGCGAGCAGCGTTTGCGTCATATAGTTTACGAACGCGATGACCTCTCCCTGTGTCATATTGCCGGAGTTAACGCGCCAGCCGCCGAACCATATGATTCCAATCACAGCAAAATTCATGATCATATAAGTCAGCGGATTCAAAAGCGCGGAAAGCTTTCCTACCTGAATTGCGGTATTTGTTTGATCCTCCGCAGCGGCGTTAAACCGGTGCTGTTCGTTTTTCTGTTTGGAAAAAGCGCGGATAACACGCGCGCCGCTTAAGCCTTCCCGCGATACCAGGGAGATTTGATCCAACTTTTTCTGCATAACGCGAAAAAAAGGAACGGAACGGCTCATGATGAGATAGAGTACAAAAGCGATTAGCGGGGTTGCTATCAAAAAGACAAGCGACAGCGGCAGGTCAATCAGCATTGCCATTATAATTGCGCCGACGGCAAGAAAAGGGGCGCGGATTACAAGGCGAATCAGCATCGCAACCGCGTATTGAAGCTGGTTCACGTCATTTGTGATTCTGGTAATGAGGGAAGGTGTGCCGAATTTGTCAATTTCCGCGTGGGAAAAGGTGTTGATATGGTGGTACAGCTCGTCCCGTATCACCGTCCCGAAGCCCTGTGACGCAATAGAAGCAAGCTTTTGGCAGATCAAGGCGCTGCATAGCCCGGTGACGCCAAGCAGCAGCAGAATTCCTCCCATATGCCATATATAATTGATATTTCCGGTTTTCACGCCGTTATCAATCATTTTTGCGGTAATGACCGGTACGATCAGTTCAAAAATTGCTTCGATCAATTTAAACACCGGACCGATAATGACTTCTTTCCGATAGGCTTTTAAGTAGCGTGCCAATTTTAGCATGAATGAATCATTCCCTTGTAATATTTAGACGTAATTGTATTTATTATATCATAGTAACAATTTAAAAAATTATTTTATCACAAAAAAAATTACACCAAGTACTCTGTAACATCCTATCATTTTTAGATGTCACAGAGTATTTGACTTTGGCCTTTTCGAAACGCATAACTGATTATCGCTATGAAAAGCCTCTTTTAAAAGCTATTCTTCATTTTTCTTAGTTGTCGCACGCACAATTGCCGAATAGGTTCCGTTGGCGCTTAGCGCGATCAAAATCGCATTGAAGGGGATTAATGCGCCGCTGGCCCAGGTGAGGGCTCCTGTAAAATAAGTCGCTCCTAATAATAGGATGAATGCTACAAAATAGGATACCCATTGGGTTGCAATGTTTTTCAAAAACGAAAGATTTTTAAGAAATTGTGTAATAACGGAAGTAGCCGCAACGCACCCCGCAAAGCTCGCTAGAAATTCCCATGTAAGAAAATTTTCCATATGATCCTCCCATAATATAAATTACATAAGGGTCTCCAGTCCATACATTATGTGGGAAGGATCAGGCTTGTTACTGATACGAGCAGATTTGACCCGGCATCATAGTATTACGGGCAGTAGAGGGAGGTGGCGATGAAACGCGGTAAGGCGACAAAAAAGCTCCCGGACAGATAGATCATCCGTCCGGGAGCTGTATGCTTCAACACGTATTGCGTCAAATATCGCAGGCGCAGGATTCACATTCCGGAATTTCGCCGACCAATGGAATCGGGTCGATGCCCTGCTTTTTATAGTAATCGGAAACCGCGGCTTTGATTGCCTGCTCCGCTAAAACGGAACAGTGAACCTTGACCGGCGGCAGACCGTCCAAAGCTTCCATAACCGCCTTGTTGGTCAGCTTTAAAGCGTCTTCGATTTTCTTTCCCTTAATCAGCTCGGTTGCCATTGAGCTGGTAGCGATTGCGGCGCCGCAGCCGAAGGTTTTGAATTTCACATCGGTAATGGTATCGCCGTCAACCTTTATATACATTCTCATAATATCGCCGCATTTCGGGTTTCCGACTTCACCGACGCCGCTTGCGTCCGGAATTTCACCGCCATTGCGCGGATTTGCAAAATGGTCCATCACTTTTTCGCTGTATGCCATAAAATCTGTTCCTTTCTTTCTTTGGGCTAAAACAAGCCTGTATGATCTAAAATAATGGTCATTCAAATTTCTTTTCGCCGGAGATGATTTCTTCCCACAGGGGAGACATAAACCGCAGGCGTTCCACAATTTTCGGAAGCTCCTCGAGAATATAATCGATATCCTCTTCGGTATTCTGGTCGCTGAAGGTGAGCCGCAGGGAGCCGTGCGCAATTTCTGCCGGAAGCCCGATGGAAAGCAGCACATGGCTTGGGTCAAGCGAACCGGAGGTGCAGGCGGAGCCGGAGGAAGCGCATATGCCCTTTTGGTCAAGCATCAGAAGGAGGGACTCGCCTTCAATGCCCTCAAAGCAGAAGTTTACGTTGCCGGGCAGGCGTTTTACGCGGTCACCATTTAAACGGGAACGTTCCATTTTCAAAACACCGTCAATCAGCCTGTCCCGCATTCTCGTGATACGGGCGGCGCGCTCATCGATGGTATCGCAGGCTTCCTTCAAAGCGACACTAAGCCCGACGATACCGGCCAGATTTTCCGTGCCTGCTCTGCGTCCGCGCTCCTGTGCGCCGCCGTCAATCAGGTTGGGCAGCCTGATGCCTCTGCGGATGAAGAATACGCCGACACCTTTCGGTCCGTGGAATTTATGTGCGGAGAGCGAGAGCAGGTCAATATGCTGCTCGTTTACATTAATATGGATGTTTCCGGCGGCCTGAACAGCGT
>JAEZWL010000117.1 GCA_023420245.1 Bacillota bacterium
TTGCATGGGAATTTGACGGCAATGAAAACAACTTTAAATTCACTTCCAATGCAAACGGCACCGCAACAGTAGAAGTCATTAACGTGGATGCCAGCTTTGCATCTGAAAACAAGGGCACATTGACCGCGAAGCTTGTAGACGCTGAGGGCTATGATGACAGCGACTATGACGCAGTAACCAAGGATGTTACCGCTGTTGCGGTACCACAAGCTGTTTCTGATACCAACGCGGCTCTCTCTGTGGCAAAGAATGCCAGCTACACCATGAAGGTTACCTCTGCATCTGCTCCTGCGGTAACAGCCGGTACCGGTGGTGTGTTCACCATAACACTTGTTTCCAAGAACGGTAACGACTATTTCTACAAGCTCACCGCAACCGGAGATGCCGGCAAATCTACCGGCATTTACCTCAATAACAGAAAGATCTTCGTTGCTACGGTAAAAGCATTTGCTTTCACCAGCGACACAACTGTAAACACTTCCGTTAAGGGTGCTTATACCTTCAAAATCAATTCTGCCACTGCCCCGGCGGTTGGTTTAGGTACATCCGGCGTGTTTAATTTAGCTCTCGTTTCCCGCAATGGAAACGACTATTTCTACAAAATCACTTCTGTTGGCGCGAAAGGTGTGGCTGCCGGTGTTTATGTGAACGGAGCGAAAATTTTCGTTGCTACAGTCGGCTAAGCCTTAAGAATTAAACGAACCCTTTTGTATTGTCCCAATTATTCTTCGTTGTATTTGCGTTTCGACGGCCCGGACAAAAGTCCGGGCCGTCGTTGTTTTTATTTACCGCATATCATCATAGGGAAAGCGCCCGTGAGAACAGTTTATTCTCAGGGACGCTTTCCCTATGGAACCGATTGTGTGACGGCTTTGCTATTTTTGCTTCAGTACATCGCCGACCAGTTGGATAAATTCTTTCAATGCGGGGGAAATCCATTTGTTCTTGTGGTAAATCACCTGCGAAACAATTCCAAAATCCGGGCCGGTCCAATGCAGCGGAATCAGCTTTCCGGAGGATATTTCTTCGATTACGGCGATCTCCGGCAATACGCAGATTCCAATCCCGCTCATGGTAAACTGTTTAATCGCCTGAACGCTCCCGGTTTCCAGCGCTACTTTCGGCTTGATCTGATAATTCCGCAGAATTTCCTCAAATTTTGCTCTGTAGCTGCAACCGGTTTCGGTAAGGATTAAGGCTTCGTTTTCAAGGTCGGAGGGCTTTATTTGCTCTTTCGTGACAAAGGGATGGTCGGGATAGGCCAGCAGAAGTACCGGCTCAGGCAATTCGGCTACCGTAATAAAATCTTCAAAATTGATTTTCGTCCCGAGTGAAAAGGCGACGTCAATAATATTGTCTGACAGGCAGCGCTTAAAATCCTCACAATTCAGGAGCTTTAATGAAATCTCCACGCCGGGATAAAGCTTTCGGTATTGCTTGAGTATTCCTGGCAGGCGGAAGCTGCACAACGATTCCGCCGCGCCGATGGTTAAGCTGCCGGCTGGAGCCTTTGCGGGAGAAACAACATTTTTAATATCATTTGACAGCTTGGATAATTGCATTACATAGGGTAGTAATTTTTTTCCTTCATGGGTCAGCGTTACGTTTTTCCCCATTCTCTCAAATAGCTTTACTCCCAATTCGTCCTCAAAAAGACGGATTTGCGTTGTAATGCTGGACTGCGCATATCCCAGGGATTCGCCGGCTTTCGTAAAATTGTGCAGTTCGCTTACTGTCAAAAAAGCGTTGAGCTGTTTGAAATCCATCGTTAGCCCTCCTTTTGTGAATACTATCAATTAATTTGATAGTATCTATATAAATTATCAATTTTACTAATTTGTGTAATGATGATATCATAAATAAAATAAATTAACAACTAAATTTGAGGTGATTGTTATGTCAAATAAATTAAGAGCAGGCATTATCGGTGCTACGGGGATGGTTGGGCAGAGATTTACATGTCTGCTGGAAAACCATCCGTGGTTTGAGGTTACAACACTGGCGGCAAGTAAAAGGTCAAGCGGTCTTACTTATGAGGAAGCGGTAAAGGACCGATGGAAGATGAAGGTTCCATTGGCGGAAAAATATAAAAAAATGATGGTTCTGGATGCGGATGATCTGGACGCCGTATGCAGAAATGTCGATTTTGTATTCTGTGCGGTCGCGAGCAGCAAGGAAGAAACAAAAGAGCTGGAGGAGCGGTACGCAAAAAATGAAATTCCGGTAATTTCAAATAATTCGGCGAATCGATTAACGGCAGATGTCCCCATGATGATTCCGGAAATCAATGGGTCGCATATTGAACTGCTTCAGGCGCAGAAAGAAAGGCTGGGAACAAAAAAAGGATTTATCGTGGTAAAGCCGAATTGCTCCATCCAGAGCTATGTCCCGGCGGTTACTCCGCTGCTGTGCTATGAACCGGAAAGCATTCTTGCCTGCACCTATCAGGCGATATCCGGCTCCGGAAAGACCTTTCAGGAAATGCCGGAAATGATAGATAATGTAATTCCTTATATCGGCGGCGAAGAAGAAAAAAGTGAAATTGAGCCTCTTAAAATATGGGGCAAGGTGGAAAACGGTCAGGTGAAATATGCCGAAAAACCGGTTATTACAACCCAGTGCGTCCGGGTTCCCGTTTCTGACGGGCATTTGGCGGCCGTTTACGTCAGTTTCCGCAAGAAGCCGTCTATGGAAGAAATGATTGCCGCGTGGGACCGCTTTAAAGCTCCCGAAACGGTTATCCATTTACCGAGCGCTCCCAAGCAATTCCTCAAATATTTCAGGGAAGAAAACCGTCCGCAGACAAAATTAGACAGAGACTATGAAAATGGAATGGGGATCACAGTAGGAAGATTGCGGGAGGACAAAATTTTTGATTATAAGTTTGTCTCTCTTTCGCACAATACGTTAAGAGGCGCGGCAGGCGGCGGAGTGTTATCGGCTGAATATCTGACAGCCTGCGGCTATATTACAGCAAGGTAAAAGAAATTGAGGAGCGGGGATCATGATAAAGAGAAGGATGCTTCAACAATTGCTTCCCCCTTGTTGTGAACTGGACTGTTTTCCGGTTGAATCCTGTTCTCCTTCCGAGCAGGAAACCCTGCGCGGCTTTTTTCCGGAAGGCAGGTCTGTCATCGTATTGGCACACCACATTCGGTCATCCATTGAATGGATGTGGTTCCCGCTTGAATCGGAGCGGGGGCAGGTTAACTGTGGAGCTGATTTGCATATTCAGCATCAATGTGATCAAATCGTACATTTTTTGGAAAGCAAAGCTTTCCGTTCGGTAATGCCGCCCTATCCCTGCAGGTGCGGGCTGCGCTTTAAGGATATGGCGAATAAAACCGGACTTGGTTCGATCGGAGATAATTTTCTATTCCTGCATAAGGATTGGGGTCCGTGGACTCATTTGAGGGTAATTATCACCGACGCTGAGATTACAGAGAATTTGCCTCCCTGCAAGGAGGTGTGCATCCATTGCGAAGCCTGCCGCGCAAGTTGCCCGGCGGGTGTAATTCATGAGGATGCCCTGCTCGGCGAGGAATGCGACCAATACCAGGATAGCCGCCATACTCAAATCGGGATACAGGATAGCTATCTGTTTAAGTGCGAGGCTTGTGTGCGGGCGTGTCCGATTGGAAAGGTTCCGGAAAAAATCATCCTGTCAAAAGCCTAATCGTTCATCAGAAACCCACCCTTAGTGGCGTCTTAGAGTGACGATAAAGCCGCGCAACCGAACATTGAGATGCAATTCTGCTTTTCGTATTGGCTGTGTTTGGGTATGCGCCCTCACTTGCGACGCCTGCTGCCTTGGCACGATTGTCGCAGTCCATCAGTTTGTCTACAGCCTAAGGCGCCCGAACGGGCGCCTTTTTGATTTCAAGTCATTAAAGCACTCAGTTATTCTTATGAAATTTGAGTAAATGTTTTGCATCAAAGCAATGTCTTTCGGCAACGGCGCTTGATATAGGGTAGAACAGGTTGAAAAATAACTGAGCTAAAAACGAGGGAATTCCCAAAAGTACTTTTCTTTTTGAAGGGATATATTAAAATGAAAACAAACATACCACAGGAAAAGATATAAATCTTATTAAAAATTTTGCAAAAGAATGAATTTTTTATAAATAATGTTATGTAAGATATTTGTAGCTCTTGAAGAAATTTCCTTTATCACTTATAATAACAGAGATAGGGGATAGCAAAATGAAAGTAAATATCAATGAAATCAGTCGTATTTCAGGGTTCTCTCCTGCGACGGTTTCCAATGCGTTAAACAACAAAAAGGGAGTCAGTTGGGAGACTTCACAGAAAATCCTGCGTATTGCGCAGGAATGCGGATATCAAGCAAAAACAAAAATCAGCAACATCAAATTTGTAATATATAAAGACAGTGGATTGGTTGTTTCCGACACCCCTTTTTTTTCGTCCCTGATTTCCGGAGTGGAGAACGAGAGCAGAGGCTTTGGATATGAGACGGCTATTTTTAATTTGGATAAGGAATCACCGGATTATGAAAAAAACCTCAACCAGTTGCTCAGCGACAATCGCTCCGCTATCATTCTGCTTGCTACGGAGATGTCTGCGAAAGAAATCGAGCCTTTTCAGAAAATATCCTTGCCGATTGTCGTTTTAGACAGCTGGTATGAAAATATGGCTTTTAACTCTGTTTTGATCAATAATACGGATTCCGTCTGCTTTGCGGTAAAATATCTGATTGAGAAGGGCCACAGGGCTATCGGCTATTTGAAGGGCAGTGTCCGTATCCAGAATTTTGTTTACCGGCAGCTGGGCTATCAGTGGGCTATGCTCAGCAGCGGGTTGCAGCCGGACCCGGAATATACCTTTCTACTGACTCCCACTATGGATGGTGCGTACTGCGATATGGACAGGCTTTTGAGCGAAAATCCCAAAATGCCGACGGCTTTTTTTGCGGATAACGACATCCTCGCCTTGGGCGCGATGAAAGCACTGCAGGATCACGGATATCATATCCCGGATGATATTTCACTGATCGGATTTGACGACCTGCAGTTTTGCAGTATTTCAAGCCCTGCTCTGACAACCATTCACGTATTCAAGCAGGATATGGGTAAAATGGCTGTACGGCGGTTGATCGAGCTTATCGACAGCGGGGGCGGTGTGAAAACCAAAATCCAGATTTGCAATGAATTCGTCGAGAGGGGAAGCGTCAAACAGATTAAGTGATAAAATTTGAATTTCGCCTTAGGTACATAAAAAAGGGACCTGAAAGGGCTCCTTTTTTTGTTGCCGTCTACCGTCCGCTGTATGCAATCCGGTATATGCCCGGATTGCGAGAAGAAATTTAGTCAAAAATATAGGCTAAAATGGTAAAAAAACTCCAACTTGCAGTCAAAATTTTGCCTTTAAAAAGGTTGGTGACAATTATAAAATAGAAGTACCAAAAAAGCAGTGAAAGGAGACTTATCATTTCCGCGCTTTTGAGCAATCGGAAACAAAGAGGTCTGGTTGCCGGTGCGGTAAAGGAATGACAGGTTAACAATATAGTCAATTAACTCCAAAATCACCCAGTCTTTGCTGTGTATAGCTGTTTTTAAAGTTAATCGACTGTAATTTAAAGGAGGGAGCTATTCTATTGAAACAGCAGGATAGAACAGATTATCAAAATACTTTGTTGTCTTTTGAAGAACGGGCGTGTGATTTGGTTTCCCGCATGACGCTGATGGAAAAGGTTTCTCAGCTTCGTTATGACGCACCGGGAATTTCTCACCTCGGTATTCCCGCCTACAACTGGTGGAATGAAGCGCTGCACGGCGTGGCGCGCGCCGGAACGGCGACTGTTTTTCCGCAGGCAATCGGTTTGGCGGCTATTTTTGACGATACGTTCCTGTACCGTGTTGCGGATGTTATTTCAACCGAGGGTCGCGCAAAATACAATATGTATTCTTCAAGGAACGACAGGGATATTTATAAAGGGATAACGTTCTGGAGCCCCAACATAAACATTTTTCGCGACCCGCGCTGGGGAAGGGGTCAGGAGACCTACGGAGAAGACCCTTATCTTACCTCGCGGCTTGGCATTGCGTTTGTAAAAGGACTTCAGCAACGGGATCAAAAGGGATATTTAAAAGCGGCCGCCTGTGCAAAGCATCTCGCGGCGCATTCCGGTCCTGAGGAAACCCGCCACGAGTTTAATGCGAAGGTAAGCGAAAAGGACCTTTGGGAAACGTATCTTCCCTCGTTTGAGGCACTGGTAAAGGAAGCCGCCGTAGAGGCCGTTATGGGCGCTTATAACCGGCTGAACGGCGAGCCTTGCTGCGGCAGCAAAACACTGCTGAAGGAAATTCTTCGCAAGAAGTGGAAGTTCCAGGGGCATGTGGTCTCCGACTGCTGGGCAATCTGTGATTTTCATGAACACCATAATGTTACCGCCACACCTCAGGAATCCGCGGCAATGGCACTGCGGAACGGTTGTGACCTGAATTGCGGTCGGGCGTTCCAGTATATTATGCTGGCCTATGATATTGGTTTAATAACAGAAGAGGAAATTACAGAGTCGGTGATCCGGCTAATGACAACACGGATGAAGCTCGGTTTGTTTGACCAGGATTGTTCCTACCATTCCATTCCTTATTCCATAGTGGAATGTCCGGAGCATCTTGCCCTCAGTGAAGAAGCGTCGATAAAATCGATGGTACTTCTGAAAAACGACGGGCTGCTCCCGCTGAAAAAGGAAGCACTTCGCAGCGTAGCGGTTATTGGTCCGACGGCAAATAGTCGGGAGATACTCAAAGGCAACTATAACGGTACCTCATCCCGCTACTGTACGATTCTGGAAGGAATTCAGCAGGCGCTGCCGGAGGAGGTTCGCGTTTATTATTCCGAGGGCTGTCACCTCTTTAAAAATCAGGTGGAGCCGCTCGCACAGACAGGCGACCGGCTTGCTGAAGCAAAGGCAGTTGCTCAGGAGAGTGATGTAGTAATTCTTTGCCTTGGTCTTGACGCAACAATGGAGGGAGAAGAAGGGGATACGGGGAACGCTTACGCGGCCGGAGATAAGCCGGACCTTTCTCTGCCAAAGGCACAGACGAAGCTGTTGCAGTCGGTTCTTTCCACCGGAAAACCGACGGTTCTGCTCCTGAGCACAGGAAGCGCGATGGATTTGCGGGAAGCCGATGCCCAATGCGGCGCAATTCTTGAGACATGGTACTGCGGGGCGCGCGGCGGACGGGCGGTTGCGAAGCTGCTGTTTGGAGAGGAGGTTCCCTCCGGGAAGCTTCCGATTACGTTTTACAAAAGTATTGACGGGCTCCCGGATTTCAGTGATTATTCCATGAAAGGCCGCACTTACCGTTATCTGGAGGAGGACCCGCTTTACCCGTTTGGGTTTGGATTGTCCTATGCGGATATTCATTACGCTGAGTTGGAATCAAAAAACAGTGTCATAAAGGACGGCGAAGACGCGGAGCTCTCATTCGCTGTAAGCAACCGCTCTTCTCTTGCGTGTGAAGAGGTTGCGGAGGTCTATGTTCGAATTGAGGGTTCTTCCCTGGCCGTGCCGAACTGGAGCCTATGCGGGTTCCGCAGAATTGCGCTGCAGGCGGGCGAGACAAAACGGATATCGTTTTCCATTGATAAAAAAGCGTTTCAAGTTGTGGACGCAGACGGAGCGCGTATTTATGACGGAACCTCCTACCAACTGTTTGCAGGCGGTTCACAGCCGGACTCCGTCAGTGTAATGCGTATGAAACACGCCCCTCTCAGCATTCGCCTTCAAAGAGAGCCCGGGAGGAATCAATAAAATATGCCCTGATGCGGTGTTTCGTAACACCTAATACTTATGTATATTGGCAGTCTGTTTAAAGCAATACCGCGTTGTGGTCAATCGGGATACATACAGTATTTCTCAATTCTTCACCTTGTCTTGCTTTAAAACATTCTTGCCACTATCGCGCACACTTGGATTAAAAAATCTCGTTCAGCCT
The DNA here is from genome assembly GCA_023420245.1 of Bacillota bacterium. Classification (GTDB taxonomy): domain Bacteria; phylum Bacillota; class Clostridia; order Oscillospirales; family Acutalibacteraceae; genus DATAML01. The sequence goes on from JAEZWL010000117.1 coordinate 7,965, forward strand.
GGACTATACTACACAAAACGGACAGTGAAAAAAAGACCTCCTGTTGTAGAATAGAAACTACGACAGGAGGTGATTTTATGCGTAAAAAACATACAAAAGTAGAGTTACTGGCTTTCGAAAGGTGGGAGGGGTTTTGATAGGGACGGGGTGCGCGGAAATGAACTGTCCGGATTTCGGTCATGCTGGTACCGGTATTTTTGAAATTCACCGGAGGAACCGCTTGGTTTGGTTATAAAAGTATTGTGTTTCCTGCAAATGATGTTATTATTATTTCAAATATTTTTTTATTGGGAGACTTTATAAAAAGGGAATGGCGGTCAACTGCTTTTGCCCCGATGCAAGAATTTAGCCGACTTTAACCGCGCAGCCCACAAAAATAGGAGGAAGAAATAGAAATGTATGAGTTAATTCGTGCGGGGGAAAGAACCTATTATATCAACTGTCCCGCAAAAATCGGAATATATCAGATCAATGATACGGAAGTTTGTCTGATCGACAGCGGCAACGACAAGGACGCGGGCAAAAAAGTGCTCAGAATTTTGAATGCGAATCACTGGAGTTTAAAAATGATTCTCAATACTCATTCGCATGCAGACCATATTGGCGGCAATCACTTTTTGCAGCAGCAGACGGGGTGCTCTGTTTATTTAGCCGGAGCGGACAGGGCGTTTGGGGAGTATCCTGTTTTAGAGCCGTCCTTCCTTTATGGCGGGTACCCCGGTAAGGAGCTTCGCAATAAATTTCTGTATGCGCAAAGCAGTGAAGTACGGGAACTGACGGAGGAAGTTTTGCCGCAGGGAATGCGGTCGCTTCGTCTGGATGGGCACTCCTTCGCCATGTCTGCCTTTCAAACTTCAGACGGCATTTGGTTTTTAGCGGATTGCCTTACCAGCGAAGCGGTTCTCGAGAAATACCACGTCCCATTTCTTTATGACACGGCAAGCTATATCAAAAGTCTCGAGACTGTAAAAGCGCTCGAAGGCAGGCTGTTTATCCCGTCTCATGCGGAACCGGCGGAGGATATCAGACCACTGGCGGAGATTAATCTGAAAAAAATAGCCGAAATTATAGCTCTGATAAAAGAAATATGCGCGCGTGAAATCGCTTTTGAAGATATCCTGAAGGCAGTATTTGACCATTATGAATTGAATATGGATTTCAATCAATATGTTCTGGTTGGCAGCACCATTCGCTCCTGTTTGGCTTATCTGCATGACTCTGATATTCTTGCGGCACAGTTCGACGGGAACAAATTATACTGGTTAACCTCACATTAAAATACCAATATATATGTATACGGATTTTTCGAGGCTTACTTAACGTCTAATTCCATTCGGGCATAATAAAATATCATTTTTATTAATTTGTAAAAAAGGGTTGACTTACGGGAATGTATTTGGTATTATAGTCAAGCGCCTTACAAAAGAGCGCTCGATGAACGCTGACGAAACTGGAAGCGGAAGTCGATTGCAGGACCTTGAAAATTAAACAACGAA
>JAEZWL010000121.1 GCA_023420245.1 Bacillota bacterium
CGGTACGATAACAGAGGGAAAGCCGAGGGTAACGGATATTGTGACCGCAAACGGAATAACCGAAGCGCAGCTGCTCCAGATTGCGGCGTCGATCGAAAAGCCATCCGAACATCCTCTGGCACAGGCAATCGTTGAAAAAGCGGCGAAAAGTGGAATCACGATAAAGGATACCGCTGATTTTACCGCTTTTTCAGGAAAAGGCGCCGCCGCTGTTTTAGAAGGAAAACCGTATATCGCCGGAAACAGGGCGTTTATGAATGACAGAAAAATAGCGGTTGATTCGCTTCAAAAAGCTTCCGAGGCACTTGCCGGAAAAGGCAAAACACCGATGTATATCGCGGACAGCGAAAGGCTGCTGGGCTTCATCGCGGTTGCCGACACCCTAAAGCCCACCAGCCGTGAAGCAATCGAGCAGCTACGGGCGATGGGAATCGACGTTGTGATGCTGACCGGGGATAATCAAAAAACGGCCGAAGCAATCGGGAAACAGCTCCATATCAGCCGGACGGTAGCCGACGTTCTGCCGCAGGACAAGGAACGCGAGGTTCGCGCCCTTCAGGAAAATGGCAGGAGGGTCGCCATGGTGGGCGACGGAATCAACGACGCCCCCGCCCTTGCACGGGCGGATGTCGGCATTGCCATCGGAGCAGGTACGGATATCGCAATAGAATCCGCCGATATTGTTTTGATGAAAAACGATTTACTGGATGTCGTCACCGCAATCCGGCTCAGTAAAGCAACTATCCGAAACATCAAGGAGAATCTTTTCTGGGCATTCTTTTATAACAGCATCGGAATTCCGATTGCCGCAGGCGTACTCTATTTCTCCCTCGGCTGGAAGCTCAGCCCCATGATCGCGGCGGCGGCGATGAGCTTAAGCTCTGTTTGCGTAGTAACAAACGCGCTGCGGCTGAAATTCTTTCAAGCACCGATAAATCACAAAACAGAAAAGGAGATTACTCACATGAAAAAGATTATTAAAATTGAGGGAATGCACTGCGCGCACTGTCAGGCCAGTGCGGAAAAGGCGCTCAACGCCATTCCGGGAGTCGAGGCAAAGGTTAACTTAGAAAAAAAAGAAGCCACTGTTATTTTGAGTGCCGATGTGGAAGATAAGCTCTTTATGGATGCACTCAGTGAAGCCGGCTTTGAGGCGGTTTCCATCACAAAGATATAGGATAAATAAATTTCGGAGGAACTAAAATGAAAGCAGACAAAACAAAGATCATGCGTCTTTTAAAAACAGCAAGGGGACAAATGGACGGACTGATTAAAATGGTTGAGGAGGACCGGTACTGTATCGATATCTCCAACCAGTTGATGGCTACGCAGGCTATTCTACGCAATATCAACCGAGAGGTTCTTCATGCCCATTTGGAATGCTGTGTGGAAAAGGCCGTTACAACAGAAGACGCACACAATAAAATAGAAGAGATCATGCAGGTAATGGATAAGCTTGCAAAATGATCATCTTCTATCTTACTAAGCGAATTATCTGATTCGAGGTAGTTGAGGTAGCACTGTGAAATTAACACCAAATTGCATTACCCTTTCCAGATTCGTATTTTCCTTTGCCCTGTTCCTTACAAAGCCGTTCAGCATTCCTTTTACTATACTTTATCTGTTGATTGGGCTGAGCGACATTCTGGACGGCTATCTGGCAAGAAAAACCGGTACGACAAGTAAGCTAGGCGAAAAATTGGATTCTGCCGCCGACATGGTTTTCAACTTTGTTTTGATTATCATTCTGTATCCGGTAATAAAGCCGGGGACGGAAATCCTGATTTGGATTGCGTTGATTGCTCTTATTCGGATTGCCGCTTTAGCGGTGGTTTATAAAAAATACAGAATACCCGGTATGATACACACGCTCGCAAACAAGGGCACCGGACTGCTTCTATTTTTGTTCCCCATCCTGTATTCGATGTTTCCGTCCGAATATTGGATTGATCTTGTCTGCCTTGCGGCGACCATTTCAGCAATTGAGGAGTTCGTAATCGACTTATGCTCAACCGAATGGAATGCGAACCGAAAAAGTCTATTTTTTAATTAATGGAAACTGTGTATGCCATCCTGTTGAAGTGTATTCATTTAAACCGGCGAAAAGCGGAGCATTCTGCATGGTTTTTATGATATTTAACATAATATTATCTTGATGAAATCATTATGGCTTGATATAATGAACAAAACAAGACCAATTTTTAGGCGGTGCGCTTTAAATGACAAGGAAAAAAAATACAAAAATTGCGGCTGTAATCGATATTGGCTCCAATATGCTGAAAATGAGAATTTCTCAGCTGAAACGGGGCGAAATGACGGAGATTGATCGGTTGGAGTATCCCCTGTGCCTTGGGCATGAGGTCTTTGCGGACGGGAAAATCAGCTTCGAAAGCCTGCGCGAGCTTTCCGGCATTCTGCACGGATACAGTCAGGTCATGGCGGAATACGGTGTGGGGCAATGCAAGGTTGTCGCCACCACTGCGTTGCGTGAAGCGAAAAACCGCTCCTATGTAGTAGACCAGTTGAAAATTCAGAATGACATGACGGTGCAGGTGCTTGAGGATGATCAGGAGAAAACCCTGATCTACTCTGAAATCCTGAATTCCCTGAAAAACACGGAAGACAAAAAGGGGCAGAACGCGCTGATTTCCTACATAGGCGCGGGAACCATCGGCTTTTCGGTCTATGACGGAAGCTGCATGATTTTCTCGCAGAATATTCCGATGGGCGCACTTAAGCTGCATGATATGCTCGGCAGCATTCAAAACCTTACCGAAGATTTTTCGACGGTCGTAGAAGAATATCTGGATACGATGATCGGTCATATCTCCATCCCGTTTCATAACGGGAACGTAAGCAATCTGGTGCTGACCGGAAACGAAATCCAGCTGATCGCAAAAATCTGCGCCGTGGAACCGGTGAACGGCAACTATATCATCCCCGTTAAGGTGGTTTCGGAGCTTTTTCGTCAGGTACGCTCCATGTCTCAGGAAAAAATCCGTATGCAGTACGGAATTAACGAAGAAGCCGCAGAGCTGCTGTATTCCGCGCTTTCCATTTACATCCGTCTTTTTAAATTTACCGCCTCCGACGTTATTATCTCGCCCAAGGTGGAGCTTTGGGACGCGCTGATGCGCCAGATGCTTATTCCCAAAAGCAAGGATGAATATTTCGAACATGTACGCGTCAACGCGATTTCCTGCGCGCAGGCGATTGCTCTGACCTACCACTGCAATCAGAAGCATTCGGATAACATCCGCAAATGTGCCTGCAGAATTTTTGATAAGATGAAGGGAGCGCACGGTCTTGACCACCGCAAGCGACTATTGCTGGAGCTGGCGGCAATTCTGCACGAATGCGGTCATTATGTCACTGCGAAGCAACACCTGCTCAGCTCCTTCGATCTCATCAAAAATATCGATATTTACGGTCTGACTGACGAGGAAATGCTGATTATCGCTTATGTTTCGCGTTATAATGAATATGATGTACCAAATTTTGACGATGTAGAATTGATTCATTTAAACGATAAAAACCGGCTTATCGTATCCAAGCTCGTCGCAATTTTTCGTCTGGCAAACGCGCTTGACAAATCACAGAAGCAAAAGTTCAAGGATATCAAAGTAATGCTGGAAAACGATAAGCTGCTGATTATGGCGCAAAGCAGCAGCAACGTATATCTGGAGCGATGGGCGTTTGACCAATGCTCCCTGTTCTTTAAAGAGGTGTTCGGGTACAACCCTACCCTGACCGTAAAATCTCTTTTAATCTAATAAAGAAACCAACTAAAACAATAAAGGCTGCGTGTAAACCATGAGTGTAAAACCCACTAAACCCAAATTTCCTTATATTAACCGGGAATTGAGCTGGATGGATTTTAACGCCCGCGTTTTGGAGGAAGCTCTGGAAAAAGAGAACCCCATTATGGAACGGGTGCGATTCCTCTCCATTACCTCATCCAATCTGGATGAATTCTTTATGGTGCGTGTCTCTGGCGTAAAGGCGCAAATCAATTCCAATTATGAGGGGGAGGACCCTTCCGGTCTTACCCCCGCAAAGCTTCTTCCTTTACTTACGGAGAAAATCCGTACTTTTACAGAGCGGCAGTACTCCTGCCTGCATCGATCTATTTTGCCTGTATTAAAGAAAAACAATATCCTTTTCCTTACTCCGGGCGAAATGAACGCGGAACAGCGCCAGTTTATCTCCGACTATTTTGATAAGGTTCTGTTCCCCGTGCTGACGCCGCTTGCGGTCGACCGAAGCCGACCTTTTCCACTGCTCGCGAATAAAAGCCTGAATGTTGCGGTGCGGCTGGAGGGAAACGAGGATTCTTATTTCGCCGTAGTACAGGTTCCCTCTATTCTCTCGCGCTTTTTACAGGTTCCCAGTAAAGATGGGCACGCTTTTGTTCTCTTGGAGGACGTTATCATTTATAAGCTGGACGAGCTGTTTGAGCGCAGTGATATCCGCACTGCGTGCCCGTTCCGTATGACGCGGAGCGCCGACCTCGAAATTGACGAGGAATCGGAGGATTTGCTGATAGAAATTCAAAAATCCATCAAAAAGAGAAGGCGCGGCAAGCCGGTTCGACTTGAGCTTTTGCAGAAATGCGACCAAGAGACCCGCGAATTTTTGCTCGATATGCTGGACATCAATAACGAAGAGGTGTATGAGGAGCCGGGTCCCTTGGATTTGACCTTCCTCTCAAAATTCGCCTCTCTGCCCGCGTTTAAAGAGCTTTGCTTCCAGCCGCTGACGCCGGTGTATCCGCCTGCTGATTTTTGGGGCTATGTCGATATTTTCGAGGCAATCCGCGAAAAAGACCGGATGGTTCACCACCCCTACGAAAGCTTTGATACCGTGGTGCAGTTTGTTCGGCAGGCCGCCGAGGATGAAAATGTTCTCGCAATCAAGCAAACCCTTTACCGCGTAAGCGGTCATTCCCCCATTATCGCGGCATTAATCAAGGCTGCGGAAAACGGCAAGCAGGTTACGGTTCTGGTAGAACTGAAGGCGCGCTTCGATGAGGAAAACAACATTCTCTGGGCAAAAAAGCTGGAGGAAGCGGGATGTCATGTCATTTACGGACTTGCCGGGCTGAAAACGCACTGCAAAATCCTGCTGATTGTTCGGCGGGATGAGGACGGCATCCGCCGCTACCTGCATATGGGAACCGGTAATTACAACGATTCCACCGCGAAAATTTATACCGATATCGGATTATTTACCTGCAAGGAGCCTTACGGAACGGATGCTTCCTCCCTTTTTAACGTTTTAACCGGATATTCGCGGCCGCCGGAATACAACCGCATCATTGTCGCGCCGAACGGCATGAGAAGCTTTTTTGAGTGGATGATAGAGAAGGAAATCGAGAATGCAAAGCTTGGTTTGCCCTGCGGCATCACAGCAAAGGTCAATTCACTGGTTGACCCGGAAATGATCGGGCTTTTATATAAGGCCTCTCAGGCCAACGTGAAGGTGAGGCTGATCGTGCGCGGAATTTGCAGCCTCATTCCGGGTTTGCCGGAAATCAGCGAAAACATAACGGTCAACAGCATCGTAGGGCGGCAATTGGAGCACAGCCGCATTTTCCGCTTTGAAAACGGTGGAAACCCGAAGATTTACATGGGCAGCGCAGACTGGATGCAGCGCAATCTGGACCGCCGCGTGGAGCTGGCATTCCCGATAGAGGACGAAAGCCTGAAACAAAGGGCGTTTGATATCTTAACCCGAATGCTAAACGATAATATCAATACCAGAGTTATGCAGCCCGATACCTCTTACAGCCATATTGACAAACGCGGCAAGATTCCCTGCAACTGCCAAAGCGAATTCTGGAAGCTGGCTCAAACTGCGGTTGATCAACTGGCGAAGCAGGATGAAAGCGAACCGTATAAACCGATTCACAGTGCCGATTTAATCAAATAGCCAACGTACTATTTTAAATTTTTTCGGCTGATATGCATATTAATATAGGAAATGAGAGTGAAGAAGCGATGAAAAGAATCGGAATCTTAACCAGCGGCGGTGACTGTCAGGGCCTGAATGCCGCAATTCGGGGCGTTGCAAAAGCGCTTTATGAGAGGTTTGACGACGAGGTTGAAATCTACGGAATCATCGACGGCTACCGTGGTCTGATTGAAGGAAATTACAAGCATATGAGATCTTCGGATTTTTCCGGAATCCTTACGCTGGGCGGTACGATACTTGGCACCTCGCGCCAGCCATTCAAGCTGATGCGCGTGGTAGACGAGGGCAGTGTGGACAAGGTCAAGAGTATGAAGAACAATTACAAAAAAATGAAGCTGGACTGCCTGGTGATACTGGGCGGCAACGGAACGCACAAAACAGCCAATCTACTAAACGAAGAGGGTTTAAACGTGGTGACGCTGCCGAAAACCATCGACAATGATATCTGGGGAACCGAAATGACCTTTGGCTTCAGCAGCGCGGTCGAAATCGCAACCAACGTGATTGACTGTATTCACACTACCGCAACCTCGCACGGGCGGGTTTTCATCGTGGAGGTCATGGGGCATAAAGCCGGATGGATGACCCTGCACGCCGGTATCTCCGGCGGTGCCGATGTGATTCTGCTGCCAGAAATCCCCTATGACACCGATAAAATCGTGAAGACACTCGGTGAGCGCAACAAAGACGGCAAACGTTTCTCCATTCTTGCCGTCGCAGAGGGCGCGCTTTCCTGTGAAGAAGCAAAGATGAGCAAGAAGGAATTCAAGGCATCCCGGGCGCAAATGGGATTCCCTTCAATTTCATACCGTCTCGCGAAGGAAATCGGGGAGAAAACCGGTCAGGAAATCCGCGTTACCGTTCCGGGTCATTTTCAGCGCGGCGGGAGTCCCTGTCCCTATGATCGCCTGCTGGCTACACGCTTCGGCGCGACAGCGGCAAAGCTGATTGCGGAAAAGAATTACGGAAATATGGTAGCGCTCAGGGACGGTGTGATTGTTCCGGTTCCGCTGAGCGAGGTAGCCGGTAAGCTGAAGCTGGTACCCACGGACAGCGATATCATTCAAACCGCCCGCGATATCGGTATCACAT
>JAEZWL010000061.1 GCA_023420245.1 Bacillota bacterium
GGCAGTTTTACGGTTGACTATTATCCAAACTTAATATTAGAACTGAAACGTCGGGAAATGAGTATTAACGGCACACTCTCCGATTCAAAGGCCCGAATTGAAGACGGAAGGCTGATTATCACCTTAGCGCATGGCGGAAGCGAGTTGCTTTTATCCCGGCACGTAGACCGGTCACTGTCGAGACTGATCAGCGAAGAATTCGGGGAACAATATTCGGTTGAATTTGATGGAGTGCTGACCATTGACAGCGACAGCGCGGGTTATATAGCGAAAAAGGAAAAGCAGCAGGAAACGCTGAAGCGCAAAGAAATGGTTGAAGCCGTTGATACATATGAAGCGAGTTTAAATCATAAAAAAATATCCAGAACCATTAGTGTGCGCAGTGAAGAAACAATGCTTCCGACCATCGTTTCGGAGACCATGCGCGAATTGTACGGGCGTATTCCAAAATCCAAACCGATCCCCATTCGAAATGTAACGCAGGATATCGGAAGCGCCACCATTTGGGGAGAAATCTTTTCAATAGACGAGAAAATAACCAGAGACCAGCAGAGAAAAATTATCAGCATCAATATTACCGACTATACCAGCTCGATTACACTCAAAATCATAGAAATGGTATCGCAGTGCAAGGTATTCGATACGCTGAAAAAGGGAATGTCTGTCGTAGCGCAGGGGCAAGTGGAATACGATAAATATGACCATGAAATTGTTTTGCGACCCAGAAATATCTGCACGGTAGAACAGATTAAGGTGGTCGATAAGGCTGAGACGAAAAGAGTGGAATTGCATTTACATACCAATATGTCCAGTATGGACGGTGTAAACGCCGTCTCGGAGCTGATTCAGCGCGCCGCCGACTGGGGTCAGACCGCAATCGCAATAACAGACCACGGCGTTGCACAGGCTTTCCCGGACGCAATGAACGCGGCTAATGATTTGAAAAAGCAAGGCAAGGAAATCAAGATCATCTACGGCTTGGAAGCCTATTTTGTCAACGATCTGGTATTGGCGGTTAAGGGAGAGTCAACAAAATTATTAGAGGACGAGTTTATCTCATTCGATATTGAAACGACTGGATTAAGCCCCAATAAAGATCGAATTACAGAAATCGGCGCGGTAAGGCTTAAAAACGGCGAAATTATCGAAAGCTTTGACACGTTCGTTAACCCTCAAATGCCGATTCCGGCAAAAATTACGGAATTAACCGGAATTACCAATGAAATGGTAAAGGACGCACCGTCCGAAAAAGAAGCGATTGAGGCGTTTTACCGCTTTTGCGGAAAAGATGCCGTTCTGATTGCGCACAACGCTGAATTCGATACTTCGTTCATCCGGGTTGCGGCGGAACGCGTCGGTATGGAATTCCAGTATCCCTACATTGACACGGTACCGATGTGCCGCTCTTTGCTGAAGGATATTAAAAACTGCAAGCTTGATACGGTTACAAAATATTTGAAGCTCGATCCGTTTAACCACCATCGTGCAAGCGATGACGCGACTGTTTTAGGAAAGATTTTTGCCAACTTGATTGTGCGTCTGCAAGAGGATACACAGGCAAAAACGGTAATGGATATCAATTCCTCTCTTGCCGGCGGAGACCCCAAGAAAATGAAATCTCACCACCAAATTATTCTGGTGAAAAATAAGGCAGGATTAAAAAATCTTTACCGGCTTATTTCAAAAGCACATTTAAACTACTTTTATCGAAATCCGCGCATTCCGAAAAGTGAATTGAATAAGTACCGGGAAGGGCTTCTTATCGGTAGTGCTTGTGAAGCAGGAGAGCTTTACAGGGCGATTTTCAACGCCCAGCCTTGGAACACTCTGTGTGAAATCGCAAGCTTCTATGACTATCTGGAAATACAGCCGCTTGGCAACAACCAGTTTATGATACGGGATGGCATGGTTCCGAACGAAGAGAAGCTGCGCGAGTTCAATCGTACCATAATCAAACTGGGAGAAGCGCTGAACAAGCCGGTGGTTGCCACCTGCGACGTCCATTTTATGGACCCGAAGGACGGTGATTTCCGTAAAATTTTGATGGCAGGGCAGGGCTTTTCTGATGCTGATACCCAAGCACCGCTTTATATGCGTACAACTGAGGAAATGCTGGAAGAATTCTCGTATCTCGGAAGAGAAAAGGCATATGAGGTCGTTGTAAAGAATACCAATCTGATTTCTGATATGATCGAGGAGATTACGCCAATTCCGCCCGGAACCTTTCCGCCCTTTATTGAAGGAGCAGAGGAGCAGCTTACCAATATCACCTGGAAGAGGGCGAAGGAATTTTACGGTGATCCGCTGCCGGATATCGTAAAGCAGAGACTTGACCGCGAGCTTGGTTCCATTACGAAGCACGGCTTTTCCATCCTGTATATGACGGCGCAAAAGCTGGTTGCGGATTCCGAAGCGCACGGATATCTGGTCGGTTCCCGTGGGTCGGTTGGTTCTTCCTTTGTAGCCAATATGTCCGGCATCTCGGAAGTAAACCCTCTGGAACCTCATTATGTGTGCCCGAACTGTAAAAACAGTGAATTTATTACGGACGGAAGCTACGGAAGCGGATTTGATCTTCCTCCCAGAAACTGTCCTGTCTGCGGCACTGAGTATAACCGCGACGGCCATACAATCCCGTTCGAAACCTTCCTGGGCTTTGACGGAGACAAGACGCCGGATATTGACTTGAACTTTTCCGGCGAATATCAAACCAGCGCGCACCGCTACACAGAGACCCTGTTCGGTAAGGACAATGTCTTTAAGGCCGGAACCATTGCGACGGTCGCGGATAAAACCGCCCTGGGCTTCGTGAAAAAATACGCGGAGGAAAAAAATACGATCCTGCACCGCGCGGAGGAGCTTCGCCTGGCGATTGGATGCACCGGCATCAAGCGTACGACCGGTCAGCACCCAGGCGGCATGGTTGTTGTGCCGAGAGGGATGGAGGTATACGACTTCTGTCCGGTACAGCACCCGACAAATGACCAGAATTCCGATAATATTACAACGCACTTCGATTTCCACTCCATTCATGACACCATATGCAAGCTGGACGAGCTTGGACATGATGTGCCTACGATTTACCGCTACTTAGAGGACTATACCGGGATTCCGGTTATGAAGGTTTCAATGAGTGACCCGGAGGTTATGTCGCTATTTACATCCACACAGGCGTTAGGAGTGGCGCCGGAGGATATTGATTCAAATACCGGAACCTTTTCTCTGCCGGAGGTGGGAACCTCTTTTGTTCGCCAAATGCTGATGGATTCCAATCCGAAAACCTTCTCCGATTTGCTCCAGGTTTCCGGCCTTTCCCACGGTACTGATGTTTGGCTGGGAAACGCGCAGGATTTGATTAAAAATGGCAAATGCACGATTTCAGACGTTATCGGAACGCGTGACAGTATCATGACTTATCTGCTTCAAAAGGGGCTGGAACCCAAAATGGCGTTTAAAATCATGGAAATTACGCGTAAGGGAAAGGCTTCGAAACTCTTAACTGATGAACATATTAACGCCATGAAGGAACACGCGGTTCCGCAGTGGTATATTGACTCCTGCATGAAAATTAAATATATGTTTCCGAAGGCTCACGCCGCCGCTTACATGATTTCTACACTGCGTTTGGGCTGGTATAAGGTTCACACGCCGGTTGAATATTACGCAGCCTATTTTACCGTGCGCGGTGAGGATTTTGACGGCGCTACGGTCATTCAGGGCAGAGAAGCGGTTCGCCGCCGCATGAGCGAAATCAGTATGAAGGGGAAGGAAGCAAGCGCAAAGGAGGAGGCCGCGTATGCGACTTTTCAGATTATTAACGAAATGCTGGCGCGCGGAATTGAAGTGCTTCCCGTTGATTTGTATCAGTCTGACGCAAGAAAGTATCTGGTAGAGAACGGCAAAATCAGGCTTCCGTTTTCATCTTTATCCGGGGTTGGAGAGGCAGCCGCGAACAGTCTTGCAGACGCAAAAGAAAAAGGCCCGTATTTATCCATATATGATGTACAAACTCGTTCCAAGGTATCAAAATCAGTCATTGAAACACTCGCCGCAGCCGGTGCTCTTGCGGGGCTTCCGGAAAGCAGTCAAATGTCGTTATTTTGATTGACAAGATTATTTTAGTGTGATATTATATTAGCACACTAAAGTGATTACCCGTGTTAGGAGTAGTAACAGTAATGAAGAAATGGAATAAAATTACACCGGAAGGTACGAATGATTTGCTTTTTGAAGAGTGCATTGCCCGCCGTTATGTGGAAAAAGAGCTGAATGAGGTTTTTTCTTCCCACGGGTTTAATGAAGTCGTAACACCCGGACTTGAGTTCTATGATGTTTTTTCCGGGATTGGGCAGGAGGTTATGTATAAAATGACCGACAAGCAGGGTCGGCTTGTCGTAATGCGCCCCGATTCCACCATGCCGATTGCGCGCTTGGCTGCCACAAGACTGCAGGGTCTTCCGAAGCCCATCCGACTTTTTTATACACAGCCGATTTACCGCAATAATCCGGGTTTGACCGGCAGAAGCGACGAGACCGCTCAAACCGGAATCGAGCTGCTGGGAGCAGGCGGAATCCGCGCAGATCTGGAAGTAATCGTAACGGCAATGGAGGCTTTGGGAAAATGCCTTCCGAATTTTCGGTTGGAGATCGGACATGCCGGATTTTTCCGTGCGTTGGCGGAGCAGCTGCCCATTACCGAAGATGTTCGCGAGGATATCCGCAAAACAATAGAATCCAAGGATTATGCCGCTTTAAATTCCATTTTAGACGGCTTGGAAGACTCAAGGCAAGTTTCCGCAATGAGAAAATTGCCGCGTCTGTTCGGTGGAGAAGAGGTGTTTGCGGAAGCTGCCCCCCTTTGCGATGACGTGAAATCAAAAGAAACGATCGAATATTTGCATGAAATTTATCGTGCCCTTACGCAGCGCGGACTGGGAAATCAAATCATTGTAGACTTAGGGCTGGTTCAGCGAAACGACTACTATACCAATATTGTGTTTAGT
>JAEZWL010000239.1 GCA_023420245.1 Bacillota bacterium
TCGGCTCGCGAATATCCGGATCATCAATGAGACGAAGGATATTATCATAGGTAGTACGGGCTTTCTGCTCTGCGGCCATATCTTCATGGATATCTGTAATCGGGTCGCCTTTTACTTGCAGATAAGCCGCTGTGAATGGGCTTCCTGATGAATCTGACGGATAAACGCCGTTGGTATGGTTGACAAAATAAGCATCGAATCCGCCAGCTTTGATTTGTTCATCGCTCAGGCTGCGGGTCAGCTGATGAACGATGGTTCCAATCATCTCTAAATGACCAAGCTCTTCTGTACCTATATTATGGGATGAAATGCTTCTTTTTTCTTCTTTTTCATCGAAGTGTACAGGCTGGTCTTGCCCTATATTATGGGGGAAATGCCCTTTTTTGCCGTCGGTGGTTCCGGCGGCTTTTTCGATGGCGCACCTGAAATGAAAGCGGTACCTGCCGCCGAGGAAGCAGGTACCGCGAACGAGTAATTATTGCTGTGTGTCAGGCAAAAAATTAAAATCAGCGTGTTCTCATTTTGCTCACAAACTGAACATTTGTGTTGCAATTACATTTGCAAACATTCCGTTCAGGGAAGCCATAAATGTGTTATGCACAGTCTCGGCAGGAATTATTACACCATTAAAGCTAAGGGTCTTTGTGGCACAGGCATCATTCAATAGGGTTACTTTAATGCCAAAATCCTTACAGGCTCTCGTTGTTGTATCTATGCACATATGGCTCATCATACCGCAGATAACAAGTTCATTTATCTTATTTTCCTGCAATATATCTAAAAGATTTGTTTCAAAAAAGCTGTTTGGTGCATGTTTCGTCACGATATACTCGCCCTCAAGCGGTGTTAAATTCTTATGAATCAAAACGCCATCCGTATTTGGCAGAAAAAACGTCGCTCCTTCGCGATTGTTAATATGCTGAACATGAATCACTGGGAGGCTTCGTTGCCTAAATATCCTCAAGACTTTTTCTATATTTTGCATCGCTTCTATCGGATTGCAGAGTTCGGATTTACCGCCTTCAAAATAATCGTTTTGTACGTCTATTATAAGTAGCGCTTTCATTTGTGCTTCTCCTCGTATAAATAATCCGAATTTTGATTCCTATATTTAATATCTTACCACACTCCAAGCGTTCCGTCTACCACAATCTCCGCTTTCGGCGTTTCTTCTCGCCTGTCGCCCTCATGGCGATGATTTGCGGGGCAATTCAACAATGACCACTTGCTCGTCCCAAACGCGCGTAAGGCCTTTCAGGCCGCTTTCTGCGCGGGTTGCCCAGTACGCACTTGCCAAAACAGGAGCAGCCGGGTTGACCTTGAATCAATCCTACTGCTCCTGCTTTTCTGCTACCCGATTACCACCCCACTATCCTTAAGAAGTTCTCTCCTGCGCGATAGATGACATGATGGTCAGGCGAAATTCCGCATCTGGCTCCAGTGTGTTGATGTTGTCATTGAGAAAAATGACGCCGACACCATGACTCTTCAGCTCGCGGGTATAGTAAATACTGTCCAGCGTGTTCCGGGCGAAACGCGATATTTCCTTTGTAATCAGCAGGTCAAGCTCTCCGGCTTTCGCGGCGGCGATCATGCGGTTGAAAGCCTTACGCTTTTTGGTTGAGGTGCCGGAAGTCCCCTCGTCAGCGAAGATCTCAACCAGTTCCCAGTCCGAGCGGCGCGTAATATACTCGCGGAAATAGCGCTGTTGGCTTTCAAAGGAGTTGGCCTGATCCTCCTTATCGGTAGAGACACGGCAATAAGCGCCAACCCGAAAGCTTTTCTTTTCTAAGAGATGGTCTTCCCGCATACGTTCATACTGTTTCGTATCGTTCACCAACTTTCTAATATAAGCCTTCATTATACAAATTTATAAAGGCAATTCGTATTTGTCGCATAACCATTAACGCTCTGAATGGGGGGTAAAAGTCGAGCTTATAAATCCGGATGACAATATTATTTCTCGGTGTGTTATGAGCTATTTTGTGTACAAGACCCATATTGGGCCACCGCTGATTAGTCTGTCAAGAGTTCAAAAGGACTTGTTAGAGTTCTTCCGACCGCCAACGCATGAAAGTTTAGATTATAAAATCTGGATTGCCCAGTTGGATTTAAAAACGTGCTTTGTTTGTCGTAGTAATCATGGTAAAATATATAAAAATGACGAAATGCCGGATAATGAGCCTTCCGTTCACAACAATTGCAGATGCGAAATGAAAAATATTGAAGCCGCTACTGCCGGAACTGCAACACAAGACGGTGTGTACGGTGCGGATATTGCAGTAAAAAACACAGGAAGACTCCCGTCAAGTTATATTACAAAAGAAGAGGCCATTGACTTGGGCTGGATTAGCTGGCAGGGAAATTTGGACAAAGTTGCTCCCGGAAAAAGTATCGGCGGAGAAGTTTACCAAAATAGAAATGGTCATCTTCCGCAAGAAGTTGGACGTGTCTGGTATGAAGCTGATATCAATTATGATAGCGGGTTTCGGAATACTCAACGGTTGCTTTTTTCAAAGGATGGCTTAATCTTCGCTACTTATGACCACTATATGACTTTTGTCCAAATTCAATAAGGAGAGGCTATTATGAACAATACGAAATATTTTATCTCCAAACAGCGAGTTCTTGACTTTTCAAAATGTCAGTATTTAGGTGAAGTTCATCAAGTAATACAGCAGAAATTGGAGTTGCCTGAATGGTATGGTCAAAACCTAGATGCGCTTTGGGATTCTATAACCGGAATTATGTATGTTCCAGCAGACATAATTATTATTTACAAACCAGAAACGCAAAAATCTGAAGAGTTAGCTTCTGAAATCAAGAAAATAATTGATGTTTTTAAAGAGGCTGCCCAAGAGTATAACGAGATCACTTTACACGTTGAGATGTAGTACTTGTTTTAATATCGGCATCCAGCGCGTGCCCTGTGATACCCACTGGTTCAGGTTGAGCCGCCGGAAGCGGTTCTCCTGTGTGATGTTGATGCGCGCTTCCTCAAATTCCATCAAAAAGCCCGATTCGTTAATTGTCACACCGTAGCTCAGATTTACCCGTTTCCAGACTTCGGGCGAAATCCAGTCCTCGTCTTCGGCGGCACTGGGTATCCCGGCGCACCACGCCGAACAGGTCGCGGATAATCCGCTCCTGCCAGTCTAAAAGTTCGAATGGCTTACCGCGCCATTTACCCGTGCCGTGCTTCAAATGCTCGACGAAAAGAACGGCGGAGTCGGCAAAGGATTTCTTATATATGGAGCCCGGAGCCTTAAATATGGTCGGTTTATAGTTTTCAATCGATGAAATTCTTCCACAGGGTCACCTCCGGATATAAAAAAGGGAGTCCTTTTCGGGACTCCCGGCAGGCTTATTAACAATTTTATGCGGCGAATTCTCCCATTAGGACGCCGGACAAACCACAAAATTACAAATTTCGATAGACAAGCAGGTAATTTCGAGTATGGAATATGTTCTGACATTGTGGTAAAATTAAACTAATAGAAATTTAGATTATTTATACAATTCAGAATAACGGGCTGTGTATATGTTCGCACACACAGAAAATGGATAAACGCATACCCAACATCAATCCTCTGCTCTCGTTTCATGTGCAGTGGGTGTTTCTAATGATAAATTGTGGTTTGAAGAATAAAATGTAGAGCCTTGATCTCAAACTATAACAGTTGAGACCAATTATTCGGCAAAAAGCAAGCGAGATGATGGATGCTACACAGCGTTGCATTCATGATATGGAGTGTTTCTTGTGTGAAAGTGGATGCTAATGTATAGTCAAAGCATATCGAGCAATTGGTAAACAAAATTCGCTTGCACAATAGGAGGAACAAAATCATGACAATTGGAGAAAAAATTAAGGAAGCAAGAAAGAGTGCGGGACTTACGCAGGAACAGATCGCGGAAAAGCTGATGGTATCACGCCAAGCGATTACAAAGTGGGAATCGGACAGAGGAATTCCGGATATTGATAATTTGAAAGCAATTTCGAGTTTGCTCAATGTAAGTATCGATTATCTTTTGGATAACGGCCAAAATATGGATTCGTCAGTTATTAGAGAGACGATTGACTTATCACAATACGACAAGAGTGCGAAAAAACAGATTATAACTGAAAAATATCCTGATGCCGAGATATGGTCGTTAAGTGCCAAGCAAAAGCTTACAAAAGGTGAGAAAGTTATTGACAATGTATTAGGATTTATATTTGACGCACCATTTGGAATGCCGGATTTAGTTAATGGTCTTAAAAACGTTGATAAATCTTTCTATTTGGTAAATAAAGATAATAAGCAGTATTTTGTTACGATAACAAATGAGTTTATTGAGAGCCGTGAAATGCTAACGCCTGTACAAGAAAAGACATTTGAAATCGGTGATATGAAATTTATAAAGTGCGGCTTTCCGGTTAAGGCTAGAAAAGTGTGATTCTGCCGCTTGCGTATTTGAGCAAATGCTAAGGTACTGAAATAATGGGTCGACTTTGATGAATAATTTCATAAGCATAGCATTCTGCTAAGGCTCCACCAGTTTTAAACGACATCTTTATTGCCGTTCAAGGCAGACAGTAAGAGGAAAGATAGTGGATTATGAGCACAATGGGAATCTGAGTAATTGAAGCTGCTGTATGAATTTTCAATACGACAACACAATTCTAAATTTATCCTCTTCAGGAATCAAACTCAGCGAAGAGCCGCAGTCCCACTCGCACAGGATATTTCCGGCATCCTCCACGCCGCGAACTGTCGCGCGGTCGCCGGGAAAGCTCTGTAGAAGAAGCACTCATTGAAATGTATCTAGCCGGTGTTTCTGTCCGCCGAGCTGACAATTTTTTTATGTTGCTATAAATTTAGAAAAACAAGCCGAAATTTTAACATCTCGGCTTGTTACTATTTTTGTATCTCATAATAAAATTATTCCCTTATGTGTTGCCCGTTAGCTGATCATATAATATGAATAGCTTTTCCTCCGGTTTTTCCCCCAATTCCTGCTCCAGAAGCTTTTGATATTTTTTAAAATACGCCTGCACCCCCTGCTTTCCAGTAAGCCGGTAGTGGAGCTGCATGGCCCAGCCGCACGCGGCCTCGTCGTAAGGTTCATATTTTGTCAGAAGTTCGACCAGGTTCAAAACGGGAAGGTATTCAGCATCCCTCTCTACTGAATACTGAATCAGCCGTTTTGTCAAGCTGACAAAACGGCGATGGTACTCCGTGCGATAAGGTTCGCACCATTCTCCCTCTAAATTCTCCAAAAGCATCCCCCGGTATTGAGCCAATATGCGCCCGTACTCTTTGGCGCTCTCTTCATTGATAGGGTCTGCTTCCGGTTTCAGTGATTCCAGAAGGAATGCGTCCACATGAAGCTCCACAGGAGTATTCCAACGGAGCCGGTACTCTCTGCCTTTAAAAACAACAGAGGAAGGAATCGCATTTTCCTGCAGAGTCTTATTCAGGCGGCTTATGGTACTTCTTAGATTGATATCTGATTTCTCCCGGTTTTTTTCCGGAAAAAGAATATTCATCAGTCTTTCCTTCGTTGCTTCTCCATTCCGCTGTAAAAGTAAAAACGCAAAAAGCTCCGCGCATTTCGCTGTCGTCCAGTGAATCGGTTCTCCGTCCTCTTTGAAAACACGGAAGGCACCGAACATTGTAATGTTTAAAATCCGTGTAAGCCGCGTTTCAGGCAACGACCGTTCCAACCTCAGTCTTTTTCGCAGACGGAGTACCGTACGCTCCAAATCTTTTTCGAGCACGGGCTTGAGCAGGTAATCCAAGGCATTTACCGTAAAAGCTTCGATGGCATATTGATTATAAGCGGTGATGAAAACAATTTCTCCGTCATATCCCTTCGCATGTGCACGCTCAGCCAGTTCCAATCCGTTCAGCTCCGGCATCTCAATATCAAGAAAGAGCACGTCGGGTCTAAGAGCACTGACTTTTTCCAAGGCTTCGCAAGGGTTTGAAAAGAATCCTACCACTTCAAACTGATATCTTTCAAGCATATCGCTGATATATTCTGCGAGCAGGTGCTCATCATCCACGACCATAGCCTTAATCATTTTGTGCCGCCCCTTTCTGCATTTTAGATGCGATTGGAACCCGAAAGGTTATCTTCGTGCCCTTGCCCTCTGTGCTCTCAATCCAAAGTCCCTGCCCATAGGCATTGACCAGTCTTTTATTGACATTTTTGAGCCCGATTCCGCCTGTGGAAATGCTGTAATCCAGCACGGTTTTTTTCTTTTCTTCTGTCATTCCCAGACCATCGTCACTTATAGAAACGACCAATTCCGTATTTTCAATTTTAGCTGAGATAACGATGGTTCCTCCTAAAAGGCGCTTCATCACCCCGTGACGCACCGCGTTTTCTACGATGGGCTGAATTGCTATCGCCGGGATCAGAACCCCCATTGCGCCGTCTTCCAAATCGTATATTATATTTAACCGTTCTCCAAAACGCGCCTTATCGATATTCAGGTAGGACTCCACATGAAAAAGTTCCTGCTTTACACTAACAAAAGAATTGTTGGGATCAATTTCAAGGCTGCCCCGCAGATAATTGCTCAGATCTTTAAGCAGGCTTTCTGCCTTACTGCCGTCTTTTCGGCAAAGCGAAATAATTGTGCTCAACGCGTTGTACAAAAAATGAGGCTTGATCTGGGACTGCAAGAAAGCGGTTTCCATTCTTATCGTATTTTCAGCGGATTCCTTCATCTGCAAAAGAGTGTTCACCCTCGCCGTCAACTCTCTCACATCATACGGCTTTGTTAAAAAATCGTTTGCCCCTGCTTCAAAGCTTTCTGCAATCTCTTCCTGAGAGTAGCGCGTTGTAAAGAGCAGAATGGGTAGCTCATAAAGGGAATGCTCGCTGCGGATGCGCCGTGACACTTCGTAGCCCGACATTCCAGGCATCGCCGTATCCAAAAGCACAATCGAAATGTCCTTATGGTTTTTCAGCACTTCTAAAGCCTGCAATCCACTGTAGGCCTTCAAAACCGAATAGCCGCCGGAGTGGAAAACCTCCTGCATGGTTCTAATATTTTCTACTTCATCGTCCACTACCAGCAATTTGTGCGTGCCTGAGCCAAACCTTTGATTCTCGCCCGCTGTTTTACCGGATGGCTCGATCAAGCGGCTCTCTTCGCTTTTTTCACAAGATTCCACGACGTTGTTCATCGAGGATACAGCCATACGGGGCATTTCAATGATAAAAACGGAACCCGCATCAGGCATAGATTTCTGTAAATTCAAATCTCCATGCATATGAAGCGCCAGCATTTTTGAGATTTTAAGTCCCATTCCACCTGAAACTTCAGTTGAATTTCCGCGATCAGGCTGACCGGACGCCGGAATGAACAGAGTTTTTTGCTTCTCTTCACAAATTCCCGCTCCGGTATCCTCAATAGAAATCAAAACTTTGTCATCTACAGCTTCCGCCGCAATCTTTATAAATCCTTTTTCCGTATTCTTCAAGGCGTTCCCGATCACATTAATCAGAATCTGATGGAGCCTGTTTTCATCTGCATAAACATAAAACCGGCCGGGAGCAACGCAGTTCAGCAGCTGAATTTGCTCTTCTTTTTTCATGTAAACCAGTACGTCAATCACAGCTTGAATGGTTCCGTTTAGGTCGAAATTACGGGTGTTCAGGCGCAGGGTATTATTTTGCAAGCTTTGAAAATCAATGATATCATTTACAAGACTGGAAAGCCTTGCCGCGACGGAAGAGATCAGAATCATATTCTGTTTTTGTCGTATGGGCTCATGGGCATTTTCGATGGTTGATCTTGCAATTCCAATGATACTTTGGAGCGGTGTACGGAACTCATTTGATGTATGCAGCAAAAATTCACCCTTTTCCTGATTCGCTCGTATTAGCTTTTGATTGAGCGTTTCTATGTGCTCATAAGCCTGTGTATACTGGGATACGAACATAAAGGAAGCCACAGAGATAGCAAACAACTGAATAAAAGTCGTGGATATATAGATATGAATCACAGAAGAAAAATACAGAGATGCTCCTAAGAAGGATGCCACAATGATAAAAATTTCAAATAGCAGCAGCAGAGTACCTGTTCGGCCAATGATTCCGTATTGTTTCGCACAGATTGCCTTCAAAATTAAGGCGGAAATGGCCAGATAGATGAAGATGTCACAGAACCATACTGTGATTTCCAACACATAGAGATATTGTAAAGGAACTATAAAAAAAGATAAAATGATCAGGGATAAGAAAACAATTAAACTTTTTATAACAGGAAGCGGGATGAAGCTTCTTCCTAAATTCCGGATAAACAGGACAATGAAGATGATACTGAGACACATAGCCGCGTTTTTTATTCTCAAAATATACATAAACGGTAAAAAATAAAAAATTGTGTTAAATATTTTCCCCCCATCCGCGGCTCTGACAAAAGCGTAGGCAAGGCAGGCTAGTCCGAAAAACAGCAAATATTTGTTGCGCTTATTGAAGAAGTAGCCTATGACAGAGTAAAAGCCCAATATTAGAAAAATCGAAAGCCCAATACATTCCCCAATTCTCAGAAAGGAATCATATGAGAGGATATCCCTCTGGCTGCCCAGATATACCCTCTGCATGATTCCTCCGTTATAATAATCGTGATTTGCAACCTGTATCACCAGATTGATTGTTTTATCACTGGAAGGAAAAAATGTCGTCACTGGCAAAATGTTAGTTGTATAATTCTCCGATAATCGCGGCGTAGGATTGCCTACTTTCGCAATTTCATTTCCATTGGCAAATATCTTGCAGGAGGATCTGATATTAGTGATCTTTATTCCGTACATGGGGGTGCGTCCGTCCGTTTTTACGATCAGCTGATAGGTACCTGCGCCCTGATCTGCCATCTGACGATCCAACTCCGCATTCTCCCAACATCCCGGCACCTTGAGCGCAAACGATTTTAGAGCAGAGACGTGTGTTAATTCCGAAGGGGACAGCAATTGATTCGGATAAAATGTCCATTCGCCATCCAATGATATTTTTCCATTGTTATCAAAATTCCAATGTGACAGATCCAAAGTACCATTTTGGGCAATCGGCGTGTCCGTGTTCTGCATTTTTTCAAAAATTTCCGCAATCAAAAAAACGCTCAGTATCGAAACAAATAGGAATGCGGCAACTTTTTTTAAGTGTTTTTTATTCCTCATACACGGTCTCCAAAACCCTTTCACTTCCGTAAGCCTGATTTTCAAAGCACTGAGCTGGCAATACCTTTTATAATAGAAAAAATCAAGGAATAGTTCTACCCTTCTGTAGACAGAGCACAACAAATTGTGTCTTTACGGCATTCCGAATGCATGTCCGTACGCTCTTGTGCAAACTTGGCATGTAAAAGCAGCTCTTAGCAGGCTAGGCAATACGTTACGGGCCAGTATAGCCAGCAAAAACAGACATAGCCCTGTACTGTTTTATTGATGCCATGAATGACTTCCATTATGCAGCAACTTTCTTGCAGGTAACATAAATTTACCTTATTCCACATATTTTTATTATAACAAATTTTCACTGCAAAGTCACTTTCAATTTGTACGGACTCCGGGACAAAGTCCAGTCTTTTCGCAGTAATACAGAACTTGTGCAACCAAATCCATCCGTTCTTTTGCCAGATAGGAGCCTCCATATACTTTACTCTCATATATGTCATGATTTCTCATTCTGCTTTTTCAATCTTTGCCTCATTTAAAAAAGCAACTCGCCGTTCACAGTAGAGACTACAACGCTTTTTCTATGCGCCCTCTTAAGTGGCAATCTCCTAAAATGGTGTTCCATGATTCCTTTACTCTTGATGTAACCTATCAAGTGTTTCCGACCACCGGCACCACAAGACCCACGAGACATAATTGTTTTGTGGGTCTTTCCTGTTACGGCTATCTAGGCAGATTGAATGAGCTTTAAAAATACTTAGCCGTTTTTAAAGCAGCAATCGACTATAACAATTATTCTTCTCCCC
>JAEZWL010000157.1 GCA_023420245.1 Bacillota bacterium
AAGTTCAGCAGCATCCGTTCTCCGGTATCGAATTCGTCGTGCTCCACAATACTGCGCTTGATGTCAACGCAGCGGAAAATGATGTCATCCATCCTGTTTTGAATGCGATTGTTTTTTACAATATTGAAAAGCTCTTTGCTCCGGATGCAGCCGCATTTAATGGCTTCCCCCATGCCGTCCGAAAAAAAGCGGGGGGGCAGTGTGCTGAGCGTGTCGGGGTCAATCAGCACAAGATCAGGCTGGTAGAAGGCCCCCACAAGATTTTTGCCTTCGGGGAGGTCAACGCCGGTTTTCCCTCCGACCGAGGAGTCAATCTGCGCCAAAAGCGAGGTGGGCACCTGAATGATACCGATGCCGCGCAGATAGGTTGCCGCGGCAAAGCCGGCCATATCTCCGGTTACTCCGCCGCCCAGCGCAACAATAAAGTCACTGCGGGTAAATTCACGCTCGGCGAGGTTTTTATAGATGTATTGAATCGTCTCCAGGCGCTTAAAGCGTTCGCCTGCCGGAAGTTTAAAGCTGGAATAGATAAATCTGCACTCAAGAAGCGCGTTTTTAACCTGCTCTTCATAAATAGGCAGTACGTTTGTATCGCCCAACAGCAATACCCGGCTGCCGGGCTTGAAAAGCTCCTTCGCGTATTCGCCGATTTTCCTCAGGCAGCCGTGTTCAATCAGAATGTCATAGCTCTTGGAGGTATGTACGGTCAGTTTCATTTATTCGCCAAGCCTCTCTTTCACGAGTCTTCCCCTGCGCAGCAGCGCGCGAAGGGAATCAGCGTCGCTTTTGGCGACCGCGTCTTTTATTTCCGTAATGTGGGTAATCAGAGCTTCCAGTTCTCCGCCGAGCGCTTCCTTGTTGTCGATGAACAGCTCGGCCCAAAGGTTTTCGTTGATGTTTGCCACGCGCGAAACGTCGCGGTAGCTCCCTGCGGAAAAGCCGGGGTGCTCCGGGCAGCGCGGGCTCATAACATAGGCGCAGGCGAGCACATGGGGCAGCTGGCTGGTAAACGCGATCATCTGGTCGTGATGCTCCGGCGTGGTCGTTACCGTTCCGCCGAAGCCCAGCCTGGCGGCGATATCCTTCAGGGTATCCACTGCGGTCTGCGCCGCACCGCAGGGTACAATAATATAGCTTGCCCCCTGAAATAAATCTGCGTCGCTTGCGCCGAAGCCGTTTTTCTCTTTGCCCGCCATCGGGTGTCCGCCGACAAAGGAAAACCCGTGTTCCTTCGCCAGACGGGGAAGGTGCGCGCATATTTCGGATTTGATGCCGCAGGTATCGGTCACAACGCACCCCGGTCGGATATAGCTATGATGTTCCGTTACAAAATCAATATCCGCCTGCGGATACAGGCACAGATACAGGATGTCCGCGTTTTGAAGATCCGTTTTGTCTCCGGCTTTATCAATCGCGCCGCAGCTTAGCGCCTGCCGAAGGACTTGCGGGTCGCGGTCGATTCCGACAACCGTGCAATCGCTGTATTTTTGAAAGGCCTTGGCCAGAGATCCGCCAATCAATCCCAAACCCACAATTACAATATTTTGATACAAGGAGCATTCCCCCAAATTTGTTGATAACACTTCTGATGTCCATTATATCAAAAAACAGTGTAACATAGCAATGCTTTAAATGGATAAACCGGCTTAATTTACTTTTCGCCCAAATGCCTTCGCCGCCGCCTTCACATGCTCGGCAACCCGGTCGAACTGGTCGGGCGTCAAAGACTGGGCACCGTCAGAAAGCGCCTTGGACGGATTGTTGTGCACCTCGATGATCAGTCCGTCTGCTCCCGCTGCAACCGCCGCCAGTGCAAGCGGCTCCACCAGCCACGCGATACCGGAGGCATGGCTCGGGTCTACAATGACCGGAAGGTGAGAAAGCTTTTTTAAAATCGGGATTGCAGAAATATCGAGCGTGTTGCGGGTGTAGGTTTCGTAGGTACGAATGCCGCGCTCGCAGAGCATGACCTGATTGTTCCCCCCCGCCATGATATACTCCGCGCTCATCAGAAGCTCCTCAATGGTGTTGGAAAGCCCGCGTTTCAGCAAAATCGGTTTATGAATCTGCCCGAGCTCTCTTAAAAGCTCAAAATTTTGCATGTTTCTGGCACCAACCTGAATAATATCCACATCGTTTTCCAGAAACAGGTCAATGTGGCGTACGCTCATGATTTCCGTAACGACCGGCATACCGGTTTTCTTTTTGGCGATGTTCAGCAGGTCCAGCCCTTCGGCTTTTAAGCCCTGAAAGGCGTAGGGAGAGGTTCTCGGCTTGAACGCGCCGCCTCGCAGAAACTGAGCGCCGGCCGATTTTACCCGTTCGGCAATTCCGACAATCTGCGATTCGCTTTCCACCGAGCAAGGTCCGGCGATGATTGCCAGGCTGCCGTCGCCGATCTTCTGACCGGCGGGCAGGGTAATGACGGTGTTATCCGGGTGGAATTTTCGGTTTGCTTTTTTGTAAGGCTCCTGAACCCGTTTGACGCTTTCTACAAAATCCTGCGCGGAGATGTAATCAATATCGATGACGGAAGTGTCGCCGATCAGGCCCAATACGGTGCTTTGCGTTCCAATCCAGGTGTTCACCTTAATGCTGTATTCGTTCTCCAGAGAAGCGGAGAAGTCCTTTACCTGCTGAGGGGTACAGTCCGGTTTTAGTACAATAATCATATCGTTTTCCTCCAGTTTATTTAATGCTTAAGCCGTTTTAAAAGCGGATCGACGATAGGGGAGCACTTGTGGAACGGCTGAGCCGCAGATAAGGCTGAAAAAAGGATAAAAAAAGAACGGAGCTGCTGTCAGCCCCGTTCATAATATCAGCCTTATGCTCAAAAAGCGGCTATACTATCCCACGCAAAAGCTTACAGTCAGTTTGAACGCACGCACAAAAATCCCCGGCCATAAAATAGCGGGGATAGCCAAAGCCTGTAAATCGTGTGGTGTATGCGGACAAATTCATGAAAGCTCGCTCCTTCATTCATCTTGTTTTGTATCATAATACAGAATGGCAAATGTGTCAAGTGGGAAAAAAGGGTTCTTTATATTGGTAAATTGCACAAATATAGACCGACAATTGGTTGAATCATTGATTGTTCTTTTGCAATTTGTTATAATAAAAAATATAATAATTCTATTTTTACTAGTTCAAATAAGAAGAGGCGACATTGATGTCCAATTTTATTCATGACTCCTTAAGCTTGAAAAATATTATCGAACATCTTGACGGTGGAATTTTTTGCTGCAGGAACGATAAACGTTTAACCCTTGTATATGCCAGTGATTATTTTTACCGGACGCTGGGTTATCAAAACGGAGAAGTAAACGCTCTGTTTTGCGACGCCGGGCGCGGTATTCTGCAAAGCGACACCGCCTTCGATTGGCAACAGCTTGTGGGGGGCTTACGAATAACCGGCTTTGCGGAGCAGGAGCTCAAAATGATTAAAAAAGACGGACATCATATCTGGGCTTGCTGCCGGCTGCGCCTAATGGTGACGGGAACCGGGGAAGAATACCTCTGCGGTATTCTGTTTGACGTAACGCAGAAACGCCGGTCCCGTAAAAGAGAGTACGAACAGATGCAGGCGATTAAAAAGGCGGAAAGCGAGCTGGCGGCAAGCGAGGAACGCTACCGCGTGATTATGGAGCAGGCTGCCGATCCGATTTTTGATTTTGACATGGTTACCGGTCAGGTTTATTTTTCGCCGTCGTTTAAGACGGAATTTGACATCGGTTCCTTGGAAGAGGAGGATTTTCTGCAGTTTTTGATTCACACGGACGCAATCTACCCGGATGACCTGGAAAATTTTCTTGAGCATACGAGAGGGCTTCTGAAAGGAATTCAGCTGCCGCCCGGGGAATACCGGTTCAAAAATGCGGAAAACCGTTACTACTGGTATCGGGTAAGAAGTACGATTATAAAAAACAGCGCGGAGGTGCCGGTTCGAATTATCACCTTTATCACGGATATCGATAAGCAAAAAAAAGAAACCATGCGGCTGAGGGAAGAAGCGGAGCATGATCTGCTGACGGGGCTTTACAATCATGTCACTACCATCAGCCTGATTGATAAAGCGATCGCGAACAGCAAAGAAGGCAGCCGGCACGCCCTGTTTGTAATTGATATTGATAATTTCAAAATTGCGAATGATATGCTGGGTCATCTGTTCGGAGATGAGCTTCTCATGATGATAGCCTCAAATTTGAAAAATCAGTTCCGTGGGAACGATATTATCGGAAGAATGGGGGGCGATGAGTTCGTCGTCTTTCTGCAGGATATTCCCTCGGAAGCACTTCTGATTCAAAAATCGCAGCTTTTGAATGAAATATTCCGCAATACGCGGGCAAGGGGCACGGATACCTGCAATATTTCCTGTAGCGTCGGCGTGGCGATTTATCCAACAGACGGCGCCAGCTACCCGGAGTTGTTTCATAAAGCGGATATCGCCATGTATTCGGTAAAAAACAGCGGCAAGGATGCCTGCTGTGTCTATACAAAAAGCTTGGAAGCTGCCGGCGTGGTTTTAGACTAAACACACAGTCGCTCAGCGCAAAGCTGACCTGCAGGTTGCTTTGTGCGTTGACCGTGCTTGAGAATGATGGCTACATACCAGCGCATGCCCCCGGTCTGCGGCGCCCTCCGCCTTGTTTGGCGAGCTTTGCCGCAGTCTGCCTGAGACCGGAGCCTCCGCACGGCGGCATACGCTTCGGTGTCGGTAAAACAGCCTACCTGAGCGCATCCAGGATTTTATCGGTCACAGATTTTATGCTACCGTTCGCCGGGATGGCGAAATCCGCCGCGGCGCGGTAGGTGCCGATACGCTTTTGGTAAAGCTGATCCATTACCTCATCCCGGTTCTCTTTGGCGAGCAGGGGGCGGGTTTTGTCGCCGTTTAGCCTTTTTTTGATGGCGGAGATATCTGCGTCCAGAAGAAAAATAATTCCGTTTTCTTTCAAAAGAGCGGTGTTTTCTGGATCGATCAGTGCGCCGCCGCCTGTCGCAATAATCAAGCCGCTCTTACGGCTTAATATTTTTACGGTTTCCCGTTCCAGCCGGCGGAATTCCGTTTCCCCGCGCCGGGCGAATATTTCGGATATGGTAACGCCCTGCTCCGCCTCAATATATTGGTCCATATCTATGAAGGTACGCCCGGTGGCTTTTGCCAGCTGCTTCCCCACCGAGGTTTTTCCGCAGCCCATAAAGCCGCACAGGATGAGATTGCCGAATTTTTTCTTCATTTCGGTCACCGCGTCGCGACAGAGTCGATCAATATCCGCAGACTGAAATTTTGCGCCGTACCAGATTTCCTGTGCCGCCGCGGCCTGCCAGACCAGCATACTCATGCCGCCCACCGCTTTTATCCCGTTTTTGCGGGCAAGCTTCAGGAGCGTTGTTTCATTCGGATTGTAAACCGCGTCAAATACGCAGCCAGCGCTGCGGATAACGTGTTCCTCAACCGGACAGCCTTCGGTGTTCGGGTACATCCCTACCGGTGTTGCGTTTGCCAGAAGGTCGATTGGTCCTTCAATTGCTTCCGGCAGGCAGAAATCCGCTTTGGCGCCGTCTATTTTTGATCTGAGGTCATCGCAGAGAAGCTGTGCCGCCTGCTGACTGTGCGCCCGCGCGGCTATGGTAACACGACTGCCCTTGCGTACGGCTTCAAACGCCATCACACGTGCCGCGCCGCCCGCGCCCAGAATGACGGTTCGTCCGGCTAGTCCGGCGCCGGCGGCTTCCAGCGCTTTGCAAAAACCAATTCCGTCCGTCGTATATCCGCAAAAAGAACGGTCTGTGTTTTTCACCGTATTTACGGAGTTGAAAAACGCGGCTTTTTGATCAAGCATATCTAAAAACGGAATAATCGCCTGTTTATGGGGAATGGTGATGTTGAAGCCATCCAGCTCTTTTAATTCCGCCAGCTTTTCAGCCAGCTCCTCCGGCGCAATATCCAGAACACCGTAGTTTGCCTCTAGTTTGCTCAGCTGAAAAAGGCGTTTATGAATAAACGGCGACATCGTATGCGCAATGGGGTGTCCGATAACCGCAAAGTTGATGCTCATAATATTACCTCGCGTGAACAATAAAAATATTAAAGAAAAATATTGACAAAGTGATAGTTTGCTAATAATATGTGGTTAGGCAAAAAGTGCCGGAGCGATATTACCCGGTTTTTTCTGTGGCAATTGTATCACATTATGCATATTTTTGTCCACAACAAACAATCGCGTTTCCTGTGCACCTACTATTCAAATTTCTAAGGAGGACTAAACATGGTTTTAGAGAAGGTTAAAGCCATTCTAAGTGAGCAGTTTGACATGGAGGAGGATTCCATCACTGCCGATACCAGCATTGCCGATGATTTGGGCGCCGATTCTCTGGATGTCGTTGATCTTTTAATGTCGATTGAGGATGAATTCGAAATTGAGGTTCCGGAGGAAGAGGTTGACAATATCAAAACGGTGGGCGAGCTTGTTAAGTACATTGAGGATAATGTCTGATCAACATTTATCCATAAACCGCTGTGCGTGACACAGCGGTTTTTTTATCGCCCGGCGAAACCGCTCCGGGCGTATGCGCCGGCATTTCGAAACGAATTGTTAACAATTCGCCGTGCTTGCTCTTGAAAAGGCGGATTATTTCCGATATAATACAAATATATGTGTATTTCGTTAAAATAAAGGGAGTGTAAGTCGTTGGATGGATTTAGTTTTTTAATCAGCGGAATTGCCGCGGTATCCTGGCAGATGTTACTGATGTGGGTGATCGGCGGCATATTGATCTGGCTTGCGGTCAAGAAGGATTTTGAACCGGCTCTGCTTCTTCCGATGGGGTTCGGCGCAATTCTGGTCAATATGCCTTTTACCGGGGTCATCGGGGATACCGGTATTATACAGTGGCTGTTCCAGACAGGAATCGCTGCTTCTGAAGCGTTTCCGCTTTTGCTGTTTATCGGGATCGGAGCGATGATCGATTTCGGACCGCTGCTCAGCAACCCGAGGATGCTTTTGTTTGGCGGAGCGGCTCAGTTCGGTATCTTTTTCACCGTTGTCGTATCCATTTTCCTCGGCTTCCCGCTGAAGGACGCCATGTCGATCGGTGTCATCGGCGCAGCGGACGGACCGACCTCCATTCTGGTATCCCAAGTGCTCAAGAGCAATTATCTGGGCGCCATCGCGGTGGCGGCCTATTCCTACATGGCTTTGGTACCGCTCATTCAGCCCATGGCTATCCGCCTCGTTACCACAAAGCACGAGCGCATGATTCGTATGCCGTATAACCCGAAGTCGGTATCCAAGACAACGAAGATTTTATTCCCCATTATTGTAACGATGATTGCCGGACTGATTGCGCCGGATTCCCTTGCATTGGTCGGATTCCTGATGTTCGGTAACCTCATCCGCGAGTGCGGCAAGCTGGAGTCCCTCTCGCAAACCGCGCAGGGACCTCTCGCAAACCTGATTACCATCCTGCTCGGCATCACAATTGCGTTCCAGATGAGAGCTGACGTCTTTGTAACACCAGGAACCTTAATTGTTATGGCGCTTGGCTTAGTCGCCTTTGTTTTCGACACCATCGGCGGCGTGCTGTTTGCCAAGCTGCTGAATCTGTTCCTGCCAGCGGATAAAAAGATCAATCCGATGGTCGGCGGAGCAGGCATTTCCGCTTTCCCAATGTCCGCAAGAGTAATTCAGAAAATGGCTTTAAAGGAAGACAATCAGAATCATATTCTGATGCACGCGGTCGGCGCAAACGTAGCCGGACAGATCGGCTCGGTGGTTGCCGGAGGAATTATTCTTTCTTTAGCCAGATTGTGGGGGATGATGTAAATGATGCATATGAATTTATTAGCGGCTTTCACCAGCCTGATCGGCGATGTTCAGAATGCGGATATCAACCGCTCCTTTGAGCTTATGGGCAAAGGAATGCTGGGCATCTTTATCGTAATGCTTTTGATTTACACGGTCATTATCGTACTGGGTAAAACCACAGGCAAGGATAAGGAAGATTAATCCGGAGCGTTTTTCAAAACGCTCCTCATCAATACTATGAATTGATAATCAAGGAGACCATAAAAATGGCAGAACAGAAGAAGATGGTAGAGGCAATCACTCCCATGGAGGAGGACTTTGCCAAGTGGTACACCGACATTGTAAAGAAAGCGGAGCTCATGGAGTACTCCAATGTGCGCGGATGCATGGTCATCGAGCCGTACGGCTGGGCGATCTGGGAAAATATTCAGCATATTTTAGACCATGAATTTAAAGAGCTTGGCCATGAGAATGTTTCTATGCCTATGTTCATCCCGGAAAGCCTTTTGAACAAGGAAAAGGAACATGTTCAGGGGTTTGCGCCCGAGGTTGCGTGGGTAACCATGGGGGGCAGCGAGAAGCTTCAGGAAAGAATGTGCGTGCGGCCAACCTCCGAAACGCTGTTCTGCGACCATTTCGCGAAGGTAATCCAATCCTGGCGGGACCTGCCGAAGCTTTACAACCAGTGGTGTTCCGTTGTTCGGTGGGAAAAGACCACCCGCCCGTTCCTCCGCTCTGTGGAATTCCACTGGCAGGAGGGGCATACGATGCATGAAACTGCGGAAGAGGCCAAGGCGGAGACAGAGCGCATGCTCAATGTTTACGCTGACTTCTGCGAGAATCAGCTTGCAATCCCCGTAATTAAGGGACGGAAAACCGACAAGGAAAAATTCGCAGGCGCAGAGGCGACTTACGCGATTGAGGCCATGATGCACGACGGCAAGGCGCTGCAATCCGGAACAAGCCACTACTTCGGGGACGGCTTTGCCAAAGCGTTTGACGTCACCTTCCAGGGCAGAGATAATTCTGTGTGCCATCCTTACCAGACCTCCTGGGGCATGAGTACGCGCATTATCGGCGGTATCATCATGACCCACGGCGACAACAACGGTCTGGTTCTGCCGCCTGCGGTCGCGCCGATTCAGGTGATGATTCTTCCGATTGCTCAGCACAAGCCGGGTGTTCTGGAGAAAGCCGAAGAGCTTCGGCAGAGGCTGAAAAAAAGCTTCCGTGTCAGAGTCGATAATTCCGATCAGACACCGGGCTGGAAATTTGCCCAGTATGAAATGAAGGGCGTTCCGCTTCGCCTTGAAATCGGACCAAAGGATATGGAAAAAAATCAGTGTGTTTTGGTTCGCCGCAATGACCGCGAAAAAGTAGCTGTTTCACTTGACGATTTGGAGAGTGCAATTACGGAGCAGCTTGAGGCGGTTCGCAAAGGAATTTATGATAAGGCGCTGGAGCGGCAAAAGAGCATGACCTACGCCGCCACGAGTTTGGATGAGATTAAGGATCTTGCGGACAACAAACCCGGCCTGATCAAAGCCATGTGGTGCGGCGACCTGGAATGTGAGGAAAAACTCAAGGAGGTTGCGGGGATTTCTTCCCGCTGCATCCCATTCGAACAGGAGCACCTTTCCGATACCTGCCCATGCTGCGGAAAACCGGCAAAGGCAATGGTATACTGGGGAAAATCTTATTAAGCATCCCGCATGTTCAATTAATGGATTATCTTTCGCCGCGGAGAAAACTCCGCGGCTTTTTGAATTCTATGAAAGTTTTTGGTAATTGATGGGAATGGTTTGATTTTCTTTTTAACATTTATGGAAGATAAAACTAGTTGTAAACTTAATTCATCACTTTTGATTTTAGAAGGATTACACAGGGCATAATAAAATTATGGTAAAATATACCAAATATAAAAATGTTTATCTCATTAAGGAGTGTCAATTAATTCATGAAAAAATTGTTTGCAACCATCTGCGCGCTGGCTCTGGCTTTTTCCGTAACCGCGTGCAATCATACATCCAGCAGCCCCGATGTCAAGGCGAATACCAACGCCAATTCCACTGCAAGTTTTGCTGCGAAACCTAACAGCAATTTAAATAGCGGCGAAATTAATTCAAAAATAAATTCATCCAGTAAGCCAGAGTTTGGGTACCGTTACAAGACGGAAAATTACCGGTATGATGAGAATAACAAATCTTTCCGTATAAATTATCCGCAATTTTCTGATGAGATACCGAACGTAAGCAAAATTAATGATTTGATGAAAAAAACAGCAATGCAGACATTGGATAGCTTGGGCAAAGACAAAGTTTGGAAAATTAATGTGAAATCTGATATTTCTTTCCACAATGAAAATATCATCAGTATAACCTTTGATGAAAACTATGCTTTGATTGGAACAACGGAAATGAAGGAGACTTATCGTACCGTCAATTACGATATCAAGAAAGGTGCGCAGCTTACTTCAGCCGATTTGATTTTGAAGAATGATTCTCTCAATTCTTTAGTCCTGAAAAAAGCACAGGATAAAGCAAATAAAAAAGTAAAATCAAAAATCACCGCAGCGGTGATTAAAAAAAGTATGGAATCCTGCTCGATATACTTTGAAAAGGATAAGGTTGGTTTCAGCCTGCCGGTTTCCCACGAGCTGGGAGACCATCTGGAAATTGAATTGAAGTATGATGAAGTAAAACCGTTTATGACAAAGAGTGATGTTTGGAATAGCCTGACAGCAAACAAATAAGGGAAGTTCCGGTTTCGGCTTTCCGCGTTTTCCGCAGTTACAAAGACTTCTACGTGCATAGCATGCTTTACAGCAGAAAAGGAATGTTTTAAAGGTGTAGTCTACTATAAAATTAGGATATACAACATAAACAAAAATCAAGCGGAAAGTTCTTGCAAAAAAGAGAAAATAAAGGTTGCATTCCGTGTCCTCATATGGTATTATAATTGAGCACGACTGCGACAGATATGCGATGAAGCGGGAGGTTGCGGCTGAAATATGCCGGTTTTTCCGTGGAGTATGTCCGATTTTAAACCGGGCGACAGATACTTTGAGCGTGC
>JAEZWL010000179.1 GCA_023420245.1 Bacillota bacterium
GACCTGAACCGATCATTACGGACAATTCATCTGTTGAATTGATTCCCAATGCCGGAAACAAACCAACGGCAGCGACGTCTAATTTAATACAATAACGGGGTTAAGAATGAATTACGAGAAGGCTTTCTTTGAGTTTGCGGCTGGCAAACTGAATCAGCTCCCTGAATCCACGGTTCCGGAAATCGTGTTTTCCGGTCGTTCCAATGTAGGGAAATCTTCCTTAATCAATAAACTTCTCAATCGGAAGTCGCTGGCAAGAGTGAGTGCGACTCCAGGAAAAACGGGAACAATTAATTTTTATAATTTAACAGATTGCAGACTGGTTGACCTTCCGGGCTATGGTTACGCGAAGGTTTCCCAGTCTGAGAAGCTGCGCTGGGCGGAGCTGGTCGAGGGCTATTTGAGCTCAGATCGTAATATCAAGCTGATTGTACAAATTGTGGATATGCGCCACATGCCTTCGGCTGATGACCGGAGTATGATTGATTACCTGGAGCATTCAGGCCGGAATTTTATTGTTGCTGCGACCAAAAGCGATAAGCTGAACAAAACACAGTATGCTTCACAGTTAAAAGCGCTGACAGAATTACTCCATACGATCAGGCTAATTCCCTTTTCTTCCGCAAACGGAGCGGGAGTGGAGGAAATACGCGCACTGATTAATGAATGCTGCGGAAACGAATAGGTTCGTTTCTTAATGCGTTTTAACGTGTACATAGCCGGGTATGGGTCTTTACTTTTACACTTTTATATGCTAAAATTTTATTTTATTAAAGGGATAAGGAGTGAGATTGTTTGAATTCAAAAATTAAAGATGACAGCGTTGATTTTCTGTTTAAAGCAATACTTTCTTTAAAAACGGTTGACGAGTGCTATGATTTCTTTGAGGATTTATGTACGGTGCCGGAAATAAAAGCTATGTCGCAACGTTTGCTGGTTGCCCATATGCTGAGCACAAAGCGTGTTTACAGCGATATCGTTGCAAAAACCGGCGCATCAACAGCGACCATCAGCCGGGTTAACCGCTCCTTGAATTACGGATGTGACGGCTATGAGCTTGTTTTTAACAGAATCGATAACGGTGATCAAACCAAATGAGCTATTCTGCCTTTGCCCGATATTATGACGTTCTTACAAGAAACGTTGATTATAAAGCCAGAGCGGAGTATTTATACTCGTTGCTTCATAGGCTGAACCACGAACCGGGAATCACGCTCGATCTTGCCTGCGGCACAGGGAACCTGACGATAGAGCTCGCGAAGCGCGGAATGGATGTTTACGGGATAGACGGTTCCGCGTCCATGCTGTCAGTGGCGAATCAAAAGGCGGCGGATGCCGGCTTCAAGATTTTGTTTTTGTGTCAGCAGATGCAATCGATTGATTTGTACGGTACGGTGGATACTGTTTTTTGTGCGTTGGACAGTATCAATCATTTGACGAGTGAAAAGGATATTCAAAAGACTTTTGAACGGGTTTCTCTTTTTATGAATCCCGGTGGGTATTTTATTTTTGATATCAATACCGTCTACAAGCATCAATATGTTTTGGCAAACAACACGTTTGTGTATGATACGGATAAAGTGTACTGCGTATGGCAGAACCGGTTTGACGAAAAAACGAATCGCGTAGCAATCAGCCTGGATTTTTTCGGGCGTGAGGGAAACGCGTATTACCGGAATTCCGAACATTTCCATGAACGTGCCTACAGCGCAGACCTCATTGCGTCTATGCTGGATCGTGCCGGTTTAGAAACGGTAGGGGTTTTTGACGACCTTAGCTTTGACGCGCCTAAAGATACGTCGGAGAGAATCCTGATAGCTGCAAGAAAAAAATAAAGGAATGGAATATGGACAGAATCATTCGATGCATTACGACGAACGGCGGAATCATGGCAGCCGCGATTGATTCCACTTATATGGTAGCGACCGCACAGCAAATTCATCAAACCAGCCGGGTGGCAACCTCCGCTTTTGGCAGGCTGCTTACCGCGGCCTCTGTGATGGGCACCATGCTGAAAAAATCGGACGCCTCACTTACCCTTAAAATTAACGGCGGCGGTCCATTTGGCTCGATCATCGCCGTTTCTGACGGCCGTGGGAACTGCCGGGGTTATATGGAACATCCAGAGGTGGAGCTTCCGCTCAAACCGAACGGCAAACTGGATGTAGGAACCGGAGTAGGAAAAAACGGAATTTTGGGCGTTATCCGTGATCTTGGCGAAGGGGCTCCGTATATTGGGCAGGTTGAAATACAAACAGGGGAAATTGCCGAGGATATCACGCATTATTACGCAACCAGTGAGCAGGTTCCTACGGTATGTGCCCTTGGGGTTTTAGAAGATAAAGAAGATCTCGGTCATATTTTGGCCGGCGGGATGCTGATTCAGGTTCTGCCGGGCGCTTTTGAGTCGGATATCGCACAGCTTGAAAAGAATGTGAATGAAATGGAACCGGTGACAACCATGCTTGCAAAAGGCATGAGTATAGAAGATATGTGCAAAGCTGCTTTGAAAGGGTTTGAAATAGAAATCCTCGATGAGTATTCGGTTGGTTATGCCTGCAATTGCAGTAAGGAACGGGTGGAAAGAGCCATCGCAACGCTAAAGCCCGACGAAATCCTATCGCTGGCGGATGAAAAGGGTTATGCGGAAGCGAAGTGCCCTTACTGCCATCGCGCTTATCAATTGAGCAAAAAGGATTTGGAAAAAATCGCAGTTTCAATTAAATCTTAAAATATATTAAAAAATTCCAAAATTAGTGTTGACATATGGCACAAGATATAGTATTATATAACACGTCGCTGATAACAACAGCGACACGC
>JAEZWL010000201.1 GCA_023420245.1 Bacillota bacterium
TTATTGTATTCTATGCCAGCATTCTATATCATGTGCAAGTGACCGGGCGGCTGTTCCGGCCGATTTTAACGCCTGCCGGAAAGCTTCGCAACCGGCATAATATCCGCCTCGGCAAGATTAATTTTAAAATTGGTAAAGTCACGCGTACTGATTCTGTCCGCCAGCTCCTTTGCCCAGGAAACGGATTGATAGCAGGCATAAAAGCGCGCGCGCTCCATTTGATCGGGAATGCTCCTGTCAAATTGAGTAATCCGTTTTAAGAACGCTTCCCCGAAGCCAAAAAGAAGCATTCCGGTATCATAGGCGGGGTCGCCGATGCGGCACGAACCAAAACCGGCTATTGACACGACTCGGTTTGATTCCTTGCTATAAATCATATGACGCGGGGTTAAGTTCCCGTGGATGACGCTGGGCGTGTAGAGGAAAAACTCCTCATCCGCCAAAGCGGATTCAAAAAGCCGGCGGACATAATCCTTTGTATAATTATCACAGTAAGCAAATATTTTACTTTGTATCTCCCTGTATTCTGATTCCCAGTATTTCGTGTTCATTTTTTCCATATCATCCTGCTCCAGCCGGCAAGCTTTGGCCTCTTTTAGAGGGATCCCGTGCATTCTGCTTAAAAAAGTTCCAAGCTGTCTTGCCAGAGCAACCTGCTCGTAGCCCTTTAAAAGCGATACGTCACTGCGGCACAGTGGTTCCCCCCTCACAAAATTCATCTCCGCCACGCCCGGCTCCAGAGAGTTCACCCGTGGCAGCGGGATATCAACATAATTCTGAATCAGGTTGATTGCCTTCACCGCGTTATTCAAATAGCCGGCTGACCAGTCAAATTTTGAAAATTTAAATACTTCCCTCTCATCCACAAGCACCATATCACTGTGTTCCCCATTGATAAAATCGAACACGACATGGTCCAGGCTCATGCCCGGTACGTGGGCCCTGATATACTCCAAATACTGACTTTCTTTTTGATTCACAGCAGACTGCCCTCCTTTTTCGTTACGCAAAAGTGTGATTAATACAACAGCTTAATATTCGAATCAGGCCAATCCTTTAACCGCATGACGGCATTGGAAAGGTTTGAGTAACCGTTGCCGATAAAAAAGTCACACTGTGCGGCAAGGTAGGTGTCCTTAATAATTTCTATGGTATCCTTCTGCATCTCCACGCCTTTGTGCCTCTTGTTGGGGTAATCAAGCAGGCAGGTCATAATTCTCGGCGCAAACAGTTCCTTTTTGCTATCCGTATACATCAGCAGTTCGTTTTTGCCGTAAAGCTTTTTATACTGCCGAAACAACCTCTTGGAATCCGTAATCAGAAAGATGTGACGCGCGTTATACCTGACAATAAAATCCCAGATTCGCGGTCTGTATAATTCATTTAGATCATATAACTGGGCAACCTCGTTCACAATGGCGTTTTCGCGCACATGAAGACCGATAATTGGTCTTTCATCCCGAAAATTGGAATGGGTATTGGTATATTTCTGAATTTCTTTTTTTATCTCCGGCTTGAGCTTCAGATATTTCTCATAAAGGGTGCGGTAAATCTGCACGGGTGTTTTCCCGTATGCCCAGTGCCCGGCTTTTACCCAGGGCAGCATAGCACTGATCGGATAATAGATGTCACTTACCAAGACATCCGCGTTGCTGCCCATCATTTCTTTCAGTCCGCGATTTTCCATTCTCAGCTTATCGGTATTGTCTGCGATGACGTTTTTAAATTTCCACACGGGGGGAAAGTAGCTGAACTCCGGACGAACGACATCTTCAATCGTGTAATTAGATACCGGCTCAAAGAAAGTCTCGAAGGAATTCGTGCTGATGGATGCGCTGTACATGCTTTCCATTCCCCAGTAAACCACCGGGACTCGGTCAGTGAGTTCAGCGGCAAATATCTGGCATATGGCATGATCCACATCTGCCCATACGCTGTGGCCTATGGCCTTGATTAAAAGGAAGCGTTCAGTCGGCATAGGTATTTACACCTCCATAAAACTCCGGATATTCGGATTGATGCCTTTTTGTCTCTGCGATCCTTCTTTTACCATCTTTTTTCGTCCTTTTTTTCGCCAGCTTTTTCTCTTTGTTCAAATCCCTGTAAAAAAGCTGGATATGATCTTCCGGCCAGTCCTTCAGCCGCTTCACCGTGTAGGAAACGTTGGAATATCCGTTACCGATGAAGAAGTCACATTTCGCCGCAAGGTACGTATCCTTGATGATCTCGATTCCCTTCCGCCTTTTTTCCCGGTAAGCCTGAAGATGCGCGGCGTTGCGCGTATCTGCCAGGTCGCTTCTTTTGCAATCTGTAAACACAAGCATATCGCCGTATTTTTTCTTGAAGGTTTTAATAATATCGTCACAGTCGGTCAGAAGCAGAATTTTTTTAATTCCGTACAAACGGATATACCGGTCGATTTCCGTGTAATACCGCCTGTTCAGCCCCGCGAGATTTTCTACCTCGCGAACCTTGTCTCCGCCCCGGATATGCACGCCCAGCAGCGGTCCGTTTCCCTTCATTTTCTCCTGATAGAAATCCTCTATTTCCGCTTCAATATCCGGTTTCAATTTCAGGTAATTGTCAAAAAGATATCGATAAATCTGATGAGCGGTCATT
The DNA here is from genome assembly GCA_023420245.1 of Bacillota bacterium. Lineage (GTDB taxonomy): Bacteria > Bacillota > Clostridia > Oscillospirales > Acutalibacteraceae > DATAML01. The sequence continues at coordinate 2,620 of JAEZWL010000201.1, forward strand.
CCATAGGCCCAATGATCCTTTGGAATATAATCGATCATCGGTCGAATGAAGTAATGAACGTCGCTGACGACGACGCTTGCGTCGTTACTTATCATATCTCCCAGATTGCGCTGCGTCCATGTGATTTTATCCAAGTCCTCCACCATAATATTTCGCGCGTTCCAAACGAGGGGGTAAAAAGTATAACCCGGCCAGGTAAGGTCTTCGATACTGTATTCGGAAACCGGTTCAAAATACAGGTCAAAAGCGTTGGTTTGGAAGGACTGTGCGTAAAGGCTGTTCGGTCCCCAGTAGATTACCGGAATCCGGTTGGTCAGCTCTGCTGCCAGCAGCTGGCCCATCACATGATCCACATCCGACCAGAATCCGCAGCCCCAGCTTTTTATCAATAAAAAACGGTCTTTTGGCATATTATTCATCTCCGTACTGATGCCTTATGATTTTTTAAATAGCTTCTTGAAAAATTGGGCTATCCTGCTGAGCACACTGGGCTTTTCCTGTTTGGTGGTAATCATCAGGTTAATTGGATATTTTCTTTTTCCAACCTTCCAGTAAAGCAGATTCACGTTGGCGTCTGTCCACTCCTTCATATTAACCACAATTTGGGAAAGACTTGAGAAGTCATTTCCGATAAAAAATTCACATTTGGACGCGAGGTAGGTATCCTTCAGAATTTCAATCCCCTGGCGTCTTTTCACCATCGGGCTCACCGGAAACTCCTCATCAGCTTCCTCTGAAAACCGCCGGCATTCCGTAGAAACAATCATGGAACCATACTTCTTGCGGTATTCCTTTAAAATATCCTCACTGTTGGTCAACAGAAATATCTTTTTGATATTGTACTGATCAATATATTTTTTGATTTCTTTATGGTATGGAAGATTTGGCTGCAGCGTTTTTCGGTTCCACTGCCACCAGCCCGTTTTAATCCCCTTTTCTGTTGGCTGTTCCGTCTTTTTGCGGTAACTCTTGGACACATATTTATACTGCGCTTTTCCTTTATTTTTGATAAGAGCTTGTTTCTCGTCCGCCTTGCAAATATGAACAGCAAGAATCGGAATGCTATCCCGCAGCCATGAGTTGTAAAACCCGTCCATTTCCACCTTGATATCCGGTTTTATCCGAATGTATTTGTTAAAAAGATACCGGTAAATCTGGCGTATCGTCATGCCGTAAGCCGCATGGTTTTTCTTAATAAACGGAATCAGATTATACAGATCGAAGTAGACGTCGCCGACCAGCACATTCGCCTTACAGGTCAGCATATCGCCGATATTGCGGTACACCCATGTCTCTCGCGACGGGTCGTCAACCAGTAAATTATCCTGATCCCATACAGGCGGATAGAACGTGTACTCCGGTTTTGCCACATCAAAGATCGTATAATTGGATACCGGCTCAAAATATAACTCGAATCCGTTTGTATGCATAAATCCGTTATGAAGACAATAGGTAGGCCAATAAACGATTGGAATGCGATCCGTTAATTCCGCGATCAAAAGCTGGTTTAGCACATGCTCCACATCGGCCCATAAAATGTAGCTCCACGCTTTGATCAGCAGAAACTTATCATTCGCCATACTCTGCAATCACCCCTGTCATAAGATATTCATATCATCTTATGTAAAACAAAAAATATGGTGAAAAAATTTTCACTGCGTATTTCAAAAAACAAGACAGGCATGAGATATCCGGCAGCAAGCTTTGCCTGCTCCTCGTTAAAAACAGGCACCTCCATTTGCATGGAAATGCCTGTTTTCAGGGGCGATGCCCTCTTAATTTTCAAGGAGCTTCTTATTCCATTCAATCGTGCGAGCCAATCCCTCGCGGAAAGATTTAAACGGAGGAAGATGGAATTCCGAACAAACCTTGGCAATATCCAATTCCACAATATCCGGAGAATCCTTTACCAGATTACCGGGCGGAGGCGGTGCGTTTTCAACAGAAAGCGTGCTGCCGGTTTGGGCGCAGATTTCCTCGGCAAGCTGGCGGATGGTAATCCGCTCGTTCCCGCCTGTGTTGTATACAAAATCCTTTCCGTAAAGGAGAACGGAGAGCAGCATTAAGGCCAAATCGGCAACATAGCAGAAGGTTCTGATCTTACTGCCGTCATCCAGCATGGTGATTTTTTGGTTTGTAAGTGCCTGATTGATAAACTGCCCCATCACCCGTTTATCCCGAATTGTCAGACCGGGGCCGTAGCTCATCGAAATCCTCGCGATTTTAACATCCACGGATTCAAAGCTTCGGTAAGCGCAGCAAAGGGTTTCGCCTGTGCGTTTGGATTCGGCATAAATGGAGCGAACACTCAGCGGCGAACACAGCCCGGGGTAGTCCTCCCGGGTGGGAATATGGGCGACATCAGGCTCGCCGTACACCTCGGAAGAGCTGAGGAACAAAACCCTTGCACCGTCTGCCTTTGCTTTTTGAAGAAGCTTTTCCGTCACAAGAATGTTCAGCCGGATTGTCTCGGAGTAGTTTTTCATAAAAATTTCCGGCTGCGCGTAGGTTGCGGCATGAATGATAAAATCTGTTTTCCATGGGAATTCCACATTCCCGGCAGCGAGGTCAACGGGATAGAATTCATAGCCGCTATCCCGGAAAAGATCGCGCAGCTTTTCGCCCGGACCGTGCTTGCTGACCGCAATCAAATGAATTCCGGCATTCTGCTGCGTATTGGCGAGATGCAGCAGATAGATGAGGTATGTCCCGATCAGCCCGTTGGCGCCCGTAATCAGGACGGTTTTATTTTTCATGGGAGACAGGTCAATTTTCGGAAGATATTCGAAACAATCCTGAGCAATCATTTCATCCAAATAAACCGCCTCCTATTTCATCAGTTCAATCGCCTGCCTGCGAATGGTTTCGGCATCCGGATAGAATGCCTTCTCCAAAACATCGCTGGCCGGAGTGGGGATATCGGGGCAGCAAACGCGCATAATCGGCTTTTTCAGGAAGGAAAACGCCTTTTCACTGACCACGGCGGATATTTCGGACGCTACTCCGCCCGTTTTGCTGCCGGTATCCGCAATAATCAGCTTGCCGGTTTTCGCCA
>JAEZWL010000230.1 GCA_023420245.1 Bacillota bacterium
TGTGCGACCGCGCCGATCGGCGTGGATTTGGAGGCCTGTCCTCCGGTGTTGGAATAAACCTCGGTGTCGAACACCATGATATTGACGTTTTCGCCGGAGGCGAGCACATGGTCAACGCCGCCGAAGCCGATATCATACGCCCAGCCGTCGCCGCCGAAAATCCACATGGATTTCTTCGCCAGATAATCCTTGTCAATCAACGTGTTTCTGGAAAGTTCGCAGCCTGCCGCCGCCGCTTTCTCCAGCTCCGGAATCAGCCTGTCGGCAGCCGCGCGGTTGGTTCGGCTGTCATCCTTTGTATTGAGGTAATCTCTGCAGGCCATTTTCAGCTCCGCGGAGGTTTTATCGGATTCTTCGATTCGTTTGACATTTTCGCACAGGCGGCTGCGAATCGCGTTCTGCGCCATGTTCATGCCCAAACCGAACTCTGCGTTATCTTCAAACAGGGAGTTCGCCCACGCGGGACCGAAGCCTCTCTTGTCGGTGGTATAAGGAGTAGACGGGGAGGACGCGCCCCAGATGGAGGAACAGCCGGTGGCGTTCGCGATATACATCCGGTCGCCGAAGAGCTGTGTAATCAGCTTCGCATAGGGGGTTTCACCGCAGCCCGCGCAGGCTCCCGAGAATTCCAGAAGCGGCTGCTTAAACTGGCTGCCCTTAACGCTGGCGATCTTGAATTTCTCGATTACCTCTGGCTTCTCATCCAGTGTTCTGCCGTATTCAAAACCGTTCCTGGCATCCATTTGGGTATCGATCGGCTTCATAACCAGAGCCTTCTGTCCCTTCATTCCCGGACACACCGTGGCACAGGAGCCGCAGCCGGAGCAATCCAGTGTGGAGACCGTCATGGCGAATTTCATGCCGGGCATACCGGTCATGTCTTTCATCTTCTGCCCTGCGGGGGCGGTGGCGGCTTCCGCCTCGGTCATCGCGATTGGACGAATGACCGCGTGGGGGCAGACATAGGAACAGAAGTTGCACTGAATACAGTTATCCGGGTTCCATTCAGGGACATCAATCGCGATGCCGCGCTTTTCATAAGCGGAGGAGCCGTTCGGAACGGTACCGTCCTCCATGCCAAGTCTGGTGAAGGCGGAAACCGGCAGCTTGTTGCCCTTGTATTCGTTGACCGGAACAAGGAACTCGTTGACATAATCGGTAAGCGGTTTGTTCGCGCCGTCAAATTTCACGGCGGCGCTGTCATCCGGCAGGCTCTTCCACGCTTCGGGTACGTTAACCTTATGGAACTCCTTTGCGCCTTGCTCTATGGCCGCGTAGTTCATATCTACGATTTTCTGACCCTTCTTCGCGTAGGAATGCAGGGCGGCGTCCTTCATGTATTGAATCGCCTGTTCCGCCGGAATGATGTTGGCAATAGCAAAGAACGCGGATTGGAGAATCGTGTTGATGCGTCCGCCGAGACCGATTTCCTTACCCAGCTTCACGCCGTCTATGGTGTAGAAATTAACGCCGTTTTCAGCGATGAATTTCTTCATTTTGTTCGGGAGACGCTCGTCAAGCTCCTCGTCGCTCCACTGGCAGTTCAGCAGGAAGCTTCCGCCCGGCTTGATATCCTGAACCATATCGTACTTTTCCACATAGGAAGCCTTATGGCAGGCGACGAAATCAGCCTTGTTGACGTAATAGGTGGATTTAATCGGCTTGTCGCCAAAACGCAGGTGGGATACGGTGAGACCGCCGGACTTTTTGGAGTCGTAGGCGAAATAGCCCAGCGCGTACATGTCGGTATGGTCGCCGATAATTTTGATGGAGTTTTTGTTCGCGCCGACCGTGCCGTCCGCGCCCAAGCCCCAGAATTTGCAGGAATGGATTCCCTTCGGGGTGGTATCCGGATGCTCCTTCACCTCAAGGGAAAGGTGGGTCACGTCGTCCACGATACCGACGGTGAAGCGCTTGCGCGGGGAATCGCCTTCCATGTTGCGGAACACGGTAACAATCTGGCCCGGGGTGGTATCGTTTCCGCCCAGACCGTATCTACAGGCGTAAACAGAGATTCCGTTTACCTCATTGCCGTTGAGCGTTGCCAGAACATCGAGGTAAAGAGGCTCGCCGATGCAGCCGCCCTCGCTGGTACGGTCCATAACCGTAATCTTTTTCACGGTCTGCGGCAGTACGTCGAAGAAATACTTTGCGGAGAACGGGCGGTAGAGATGACACTTTATGAGACCGACCTTCTCACCGGCGGCATTCAGGTAATCGACCACCTCTTCGACTGTCTCGCAGGCGGAGCCCATGGCAACAATGACCTTTTCCGCGTCCGGCGCGCCGTAATAGTTGAACGGCTTATAATCCGTGCCAATCTTCGCGTTTACCTTCTGCATATAATCGTTTACGATATCCGGGAAAGCGTCGTAAAAATGGTTCCCCGCTTCAATTTCCTGAAAATAGGTATCATCATTGGAGCAGGTTCCGCGTGTTACGGGGTGCTCCGGATTCAGGCTGCGGCGGCGGAAAGCGTTTACCGCGTCCCAGTCCATCATATCGCCCAGTTCCTCATAATCCCAGATATGGATTTTCTGAACCTCGTGGGAGGTACGGAAGCCGTCAAAGAAATGCAGCGTGGGAACGCGGCCCTTGATGGTCGCCAAATGTGCCACGGCACCCAGATCCATTACCTCCTGCGGGCTGTTGGAGCACAGCATGGAAAATCCGGTCTGGCGGCACGCGCAAACGTCGGAGTGGTCGCCGAAGATACAGAGGGTGCTTTTGCCCAGAGTACGGGCGGCACAGTGGATAACCGCCGGGAGGAATTCTCCGGCAATTTTGTACATATTCGGAATCATCAGCAGCAGACCCTGCGACGCGGTGTAGGTAGTGGTCAGCGCGCCTGCCGCGAGGGAACCGTGCACGGCACCGGCGGCTCCTGCCTCGGACTGCATTTCCGCAACCCTTACTTCCTGACCGAACAGGTTTTTCCGCTGAGCGGCGGCAAATTTATCGGTTTCATCCGCCATGGAGGAGGACGGGGTAATCGGGTAAATCGCGGCAACATCCGTAAACGCATAGGATACATGCGCGGCGGCGGAGTTGCCGTCCATGGTTTTCATTTTTCTGGAATCCATTTTGATATCTCCTTTTTTGGGATCTCTTTCAAAGCATAAACGACTTTTTCAGAAGCGCCGATCAATAAAGAAGCACAGTCTGGCGAGTCCTTTTGCCCGGCAAGGAAAATACACGAATACTTGCCGTATCCGGAGCTATTTTTCGCTTTCGGGCTGAAAATTGGACGGCAAGCTGTGCTCCGATATTTATTCAGCAATTTCCGGGGGTAGAAATCGACGGCTACGGCTTTCACCGCATCCTAGGCTGACGGCAAAGTCGCGCAGGCGCAAAATTATGATATTGCTTCCTGTGTCGGCTGCGCTTACAAATTCCGGTCACATACACGGCGTATGCCTCATTTGCGTCGCTTGCCGCCTTGTCTTGCGCGATTTGTCGCAGTCTGGCTGTTTGCGTGCGATCTTGGATACGGCTTTCGCCGTATCCAAGGGCAGGGGGTAAAAAGTGTAAGGATAAATATAGAAAAAGAAGAAGGTGATTGAAAGGCTGAGGCTTGTCTGCGAAAAACAGGTTGAGCCCAGCGCGGATTATCCTGGAATGCGATTACCTTTCTCTCTTCCAGAAAGGAATCATCTTATCTTTGAGCCAGCAGAACTGGGCATAAAGCTTTTTGTACTCTTCGTGCTTTGCCATATCGGGCAGGAAAACGTCTTTTTCTGCATCCCCGTCCGGTGTTCCCAGACCGGTTGCTCTTTGCAGAAGGCGGACAAGCCCGAGGATTCCCAGCTCCTTTTCCCGGTAGCGAAGCGTCTTTTCACCCATACAGTCGCACAGCATCTGGCAGACTACATTGCTTTTTGCCGCTCCGCCCGCAATCACAAACCCGTTTTCCCCAACCGGGAGGTTTTGGTAGCAGTCGTAAAGCGAAAGCACAACTCCTTCGAAGGCGGCTCTTGCCATATGGTATTTCGTATGGCCTGCCCGCAGCCCGTAAAAGCCGCCGCTGGCATCCGCAATGCGGAAGGGTGCCCGTTCCCCATATAAGTACGGGTGAAAAATTACTCCCTCGCTGCCGATCGGCAGCGACTCGATTTTTGGTTCAAACACGGCGTACGGCTCGTCCGCAAGGATTTCGCGCCGCACCCAGTCCAGTGCGGAAGCACCGGACAAGGCCGCCATCAGCCGGATATAGGTGCCCGGCTTCGTGTGGCAGAGCACGCTGCCGATATTTCCCGCGTCGGTATGCGCCCGTTCCTCGTTGAGTACAACATAGTTACAAAGCGTTGTGCCGATAATGCTGCCCTTTTGCGCCGGCTCCGTCACACCGCACCCGGTTGCCGCCGCCAGAACATCGATGGCGCCGGCAATTACCGGAATGCCCGGCTTGATGTTAAGAAGGCCGGCCGCAGGTTCGGTTACGGTACCGATGATTTGATCCGAGGCTGTTACCGGCGGGAACCATTCGGCGCTTTCCCCGATTCCCAGCTGCTCCAGCAGGGAATACTCATACTTCTTTGTATAAATATTCATCAATGCGGTAGAAGCATCGGTCTCGTCTGTAACGAGCTTGCCGGTGAGCCGGTAATTCAGCCAATCCTTGCAGTGCAGGACGGACGCAATCCTCCCGTAGCTTTCCGGCTCGTTTTCCTTCAGCCAGCGGAGGATAACCGGGGCGGCGCCGGGGAACATCGGCGAGGTTCCCAGCGCGATGCAGGTTGTGCTGATTCCGTCGTAATCGACCCTTCCGGCTGCGCGTGTATCGTTCCAAAGCACTGCGTTGCGCACCGGTTTTCCGTCTTTGTCCAACGGCCACATCCCGTCGCCCTGCCCGCAGATTCCAACCGCGCAGATATTGTTCCAATCCGCGCCGTTATTCTCCCGAATCCGGCACACCGCTTCGCACACCGCCTGCCAGACGGTCTCCATATCCATTTCGCACCAGCTCGGGTACGGCATGAGAATTTTAAGCTTTACGCCCGCGGTGTCAATAAACCTGCCGTCGACGCTGGTAAGTACAGCCTTTACCATGGTAGTGCCCGCGTCGATGGCTAAAAACAGTTTTTCGTTAGGCATTCAGGGCTTGCTCGAGGTCCGCAATGATGTCCCTTGCGTCTTCGGCGCCAATTGACAAACGGATCATGCCGTCATCAATGCCCATCGACATTCTTTCTTCACGGGACATCTTGCCATGTGTCTGGGTGGCAGGCTGCTGTGCCATCGTATCCAGATCTCCGAGGCTGACTGCGTATTTGGCAAGCATTAGGTGATTGATGACGTTTTGCGCACCCTTCAGACCGCCGTCAACCACAAAGGAGACCATCGCGCCGTAGCCCTTGTTTCCAAAAATCTCTGTAGCAAAATCATGCTGCGGATAGGAAGCCAAACCGGGGTAAACAACCCTTTCCACTCTGGAATGACCCTCGAGCCATTTTGCGACGACCATTGCGTTTTCACACTGTGCCTTCATGCGCAGATGAATGGTTTTAAGACCGCGCAGCATCAGCCAGCAGGTGAACGGGCTCGGCACGGAGCCAAGCTCCTGATAAATAGAGCCGCGGATATTGTCGACAAAATCGAACTGACCGCAAATGGAACCGGCAATCAGGTCGCCGTGTCCGTTGATGTATTTCGTGCAGCTTTCCACCACTATGTCAATGCCGAGATGAAACGGATTAAGCAGGTAAGGGCTGCAGAAGGTATTGTCGATCATTGACTTGATTCCCTTGGACTTTGCCCAGCTTGCAATCAGCTTGAAATCGGCAATTTCCAGAGTCGGGTTGTAGATGCTTTCGCCGTAGATCAGTTTCGTGTTGGGACGGAATGCTTTATTGAGGCTTTCTTCAGACATATCCTGAAGGAAGGTAACTTCGATCTTTAATTCTTCGAAAACCTTTGAGAACAGGCCGAACGTACCGCCGTAAATGGTTTTGCAGCTGATGATGTGGTCGCCCGGATGCACAAAGCTCAGAATAGCGAGCGAAATGGCAGCCATACCGGAAGAGGTAACCAAGCATGCAGGTGCGCCGTACAG
>JAEZWL010000057.1 GCA_023420245.1 Bacillota bacterium
ACAGTAAGCAAAGCGCTAAACAGTTACAACGATGTCAGCCAGAAGACCAGAGAACGGGTACTGAAGGCGGCGGAGGATTACGGCTATTTTCCAAATTCAAACGCGCGGGCATTAAAAACAAACCGTACCTTTAATCTTGGAATGTTGTTTGTGGATGATGCAAAAAGCGGACTGAAGCATACTTATTTTGCTGCGGTGTTGGACAGCTTTAAGGTAGAAGCGGAAACGCGCGGATATGATATCACGTTTATTAATCATAATATTAATATCGGGCACAGGCAGCTGACTTTTCTGGAGCATTGCAGATACCGGAATTTTGACGGAGTTTGCATTGCCTGCATCGACTTCCAGCAGCCACAGGTTATTGAGCTTATTAACAGCAGTCTCCCGGTTGTCACGATTGATCATCTTTTTAACAACCATACCAGCATTAACTCAACAAACATACAGGGCATGCACGACCTTGTTCAATACATATATAGTATGGGTCACCGAAAAATTGCATATGTACACGGGGAGAAATCCGCCGTAAGCGAACAGCGTGTCACCAGCTTTTGCAGAACGATGATGAATTTAGGGCTGCAGGTGCCTTCGGAGTATCTGGTGAGCTCCGCGTTCCAGGATGTTACTAGAACAAAAAAATGTGTAAGCGAGCTGCTGAGCTTATCAGATCGCCCAACCTGCATCATTATGCCGGACGATTACTCGGCTCTTGGAGGAATAGAAGCGATTGAGTCTTTCGGGCTTCGCATTCCGGAAGATATCTCTATAGCGGGATATGATGGAATTTCACTTTCGCAGGTTTTGAAGCCGAGACTTACCACATTAAAGCAGAACACAGAAATGCTGGGGCGAGAAGCAGCGCGCAGGCTAATTGATCAAATTGAAAGCCCGCTCACAACAATAACCGAAAATGTGATTGTTGCGGGGAAATTGATCGAGGGACAGTCTGTAGGGAGAGTGTATGGGTGATATCAAATGCTGAACAGCATTGATATATTTTAGCGATGGAAGGCTAAAAGGTAGGAGGAGAATTTTGTTTTGATTTTAGGAGGAGGTAATAATTTTGGATGCATCGGTAGCAAAGCTTAATCAAGATCATGTAAAACCAAAATCAAAAAGCAGATTTATGAAGGGGCTGAGGAGTAACGGTCCGTTCTTCGTAATGCTGCTGCCAGGGTTGATTATTTTATTTGTTAACAACTACATACCAATGATCGGTGTGGTCATGTCGTTTGAACAGTATCGTTTCAAAGACAATTTTATTGTCAGCTTAATGAGCAGTCAGTTCGTTGGTTTTGACAATTTTAAGTTTTTATTTGCATCGCCTAATATCTATGACGCAACAAGAAATACCATTTTGTATAATTTTGCCTTTATTATTCTGGATATCATCGTTCCTGTAGCGATGGCAATTGCTTTAACGGAGCTGTGGCAGAAAAAGTTGTCCAAGTTCTTTCAGAGTGCAATCTTTTTGCCGTATTTCTTATCATGGATCGTTATCAGCTATCTGGCGCTTTCTCTTCTGAGCTTTGAAAACGGGTTAATTAACAGAGCTATTTTAACTCCCTTGGGGCTGGATAATGTCAACTGGTATACGGAGCTTGCCGCATGGCCGATCGTTTTGATATTCTTTCATCTGTGGAAGTATACCGGTTATAACATTGTAATTTATCTTGCTTCAATTTCCGGTATCAGCGATGATTATTACGAAGCGGCTACCCTGGACGGCGCTACAAAATGGCAGCAGATTCGTTACATAACACTTCCGATGCTCAAAACAGTTATCGTTATCACATCACTTTTGGCAGTCGGCAGAATTTTTAATTCAGATTTCGGTCTGTTCTTTAATGTACCCCGCAACATGGGAACTCTCTATCAGGTAACGAATGTTATTGATACGTTGGTTTACCTGATGATGCGCAACAGCGCCAATCCCAGCATGACGGCGGCCGCCGGCCTGTATCAGGCTGTTATCGGTTGTATCACGGTATTTACCGCAAACTTTATCGTGAGAAAAATCGACAGTGACAGTGCGTTATTTTAAGAAGGAGGCGTTTGTGTATGGCATCGGCAGCAATCAAAACCGATAAGTTTCGGTTCAATAAAATATCCTTGCAAAGCAATATTTTCTTAAATATTTTGTTTTTTCTGTATATAATTATTTGTATGGCTCCGCTCATTTTAGTTACTATTATTTCCTTCACGGATGAGCAAACGATTTATGCAAACGGTTACAGCTTCTTCCCGGCAAAGTGGAGCACAGAGGCCTATATCTACTTGGTTAAGGGCGGCGGCTCTATTATGCATGCTTACGGTGTTTCTATTTTTGTCACACTGGTAGGAACATTTTTCGGACTTTTGGTTATGTCGCTTTATGCTTATCCGCTTTCCCGCAGCAATTTTAGGTTAAAGAAGCAGTTTTCTTTTATTGCTTACTTTACGATGATTTTTGGCGGTGGTCTGGTTCCCTGGGTTATGGTTTATTCTCGATTGGTTAAAATTGACAATACGATCGCGGTTTTAATCGTTCCTTATTTAATTAATGCATGGTATGTAATCATTCTTCGAACCTTTATGAAACAGTCCATCCCGGAATCTATCATTGAGTCGGCAAAAATCGATGGAGCGGGTGAGTTCAGAACGTTCTTTTCCATCGTGTTTCCTTTATGTAAAGCAGGTCTTGCGACAATTGGGCTGTTTGTATTGCTTGGTTACTGGAACGACTGGTACCTGCCGCTCATCTTTATCACCAACAAGGAAAATTATAATATTCAATACTTGATGTATCAGACATTGATGAATATTCAATTCCTGTCAAATGCAAGCTCGGCCGGCGGGTCTGGCACTACTCTACCGAGCGAGGGTGCCAGAATGGCAATCGCGGTGCTTTCCATCGGACCCATTATTTTTGCGTATCCTTATTTCCAAAGGTATTTTATCAAAGGTCTTACCATAGGCGCTGTAAAGGGCTGAAGCCGGATATTTGTCTGGTTTTCAAATAAAATTTTCAGGAGGTTATTGAAATGAAAAGCGTAAGGAAAAGCGTAAGTTTAGTTC
>JAEZWL010000070.1 GCA_023420245.1 Bacillota bacterium
TGACCCCCGTAGCAGCGGCTTCTGGGTTGTTAGCAACATGAATTAAACTTTAACCGCCGATGACCTTTCCTTCCGGCAGGATGCTTTCGCGGTGCCCTTTGTGCAGGACCAGCGCCAGCCCGAGCGAGACAGGTCCCACGCGCCCGACAAACATGGTGCAGGAAACAGCAAATTTGGAAATCCAGCCAAGCGTTTGGGTTATGCTTGCGGAAAGACCGACCGTGCCGAAGCCGGAAGTCGCCTCAAAAAGCGCGTCGATTCCGTTCACATGGGGGTCGGCGGTGAGGATGATTCCGGTGGTAACAAGAACGACAAACAGTGCGCCGGAAACGATAGCAAGCGCACGATATACCGTGAATTTATCCAGCCTTCGTTTGAAAATGACGGTATCGTCTCTTCCGCGCATCACGCTGAACACCGTCGCCACCAGAACGACAAACGTAGTGGTTTTAAAACCGCCGCCGGTGCCTCCCGGGGAGGCACCGATAAACATCAGAATTACCGTAATGATTTTAGTAAAATCATATTCCTTTGCAATGTCTACCGTGCAAAATCCGGCGGTACGTGCGCTGATGGACTGGAAGAGCGAGGCGTTCAGCTTCGCGCCGAGATCCATGTTCTTCAGGGTGTTGTTGTATTCGCAGAATAAAAACAATACGGTTCCGGCAACGATCAAAAACGCCGTCGTAATCAGAACCAGCTTGGAATGGAAGTTGAGGTGGGTGGGGTGTACCTTTTGGAAGCGGGTCAGAATGCGGTTGTAGTACAGGTCGCTGATTACCACGAAGCCGATGCCGCCGATAACGATCAGCGCGCCCACCGTGAGGCAGACCAGCGGGTCGGCCGCATAGGGAATCAGGTTTCCGTTCATCATCAAAAAGCCTAAAATATCAAATCCGGCGTTGCAGTAAGCCGAGACCGAAGTAAAGAAAGCGATCCAGATTCCCTGAGCTCCGAACTGCGGCACAAAACGCAGCATCAGCAGCAGAGCGCCGGCAGTTTCACAGCATAATGTAAAAATCAGAATAATTTTAATCAGCGGGATGATGCCGATTGTCTGACCGCTTGTGTTCTCCGCCGCCAGACGGATGTCGTGCAGGGCCAGCCTGCGGTGCATCAGCAGGGAGAAGCCGGTGGTGAAGGTAATTACGCCCAGCCCGCCGATTTGGATTAAAGAGAGGATTACGACCTGCCCGAGCACGTTCCAGTGAAGCCAGGTGTCGAATACGATCAGTCCGGTTACACAGGTTGCGGAGGTTGCGGTGAACAGGGCGTCGATCAGCTGCGTCGGCTTTCCGTCATTGGAACAGACAGGCAGCGTCAGCAGCAGAGTGCCTGCCATAATGACGATAAAAAAGCTGATGACAATCAGCCGTGTTGGCGGGATTCTTTTGAAACGGTTTCTTACCGCAGATTGTTCTGCTTCCATGAACAGACACCTCAAAGTCAGTTATTGAAATATTCTTTTTGCGGCTCCGGTGTTTTCCAGCGCGGCGGCAAGCGGAAGACCGAGCACATAGCAAATTACCAATTCTCCCGCCGCAACGCTCAGCGCGGCGCTCAGAAATCCAACCCAGTTGAAGCCCTCGGGCGAGAGGATGGAGATTTCAAGCCCCACGATCAAGCCGTTAAGCAGCACCGGGGGGAGAGGAGCCAGGTAAGGAATATTCCTGAATTTTATATTTCGGACCATCCGGGTCGCGACCGCGGCCAGCAGGGTTGCCGCCGTTCCGAAAATCATACCCGCCATGCCGTATCCGCTCCACATATTGGAAATGAGGCAGCCGAGCGTCAAGCCCGGTATCGCGGCCGGCGTAAAGACGGGCAAAATGGTAAGCGCTTCGGAAAAACGGAACTGAACCGGACCATAGGCCAGGTTTGCCATTACCGCCAAAAGAGTGAGAACTGTGTAAAGCGCGGCAATGACTGCGCCCTGCACCAGAAGCAGGACGCCGGATTTTGGTGATTTCATCTTAAATTCCTCCGTAGTTTTATTTTAGGTCAGGATTTTGCGACTGACCGGCTGCCGGGGAAACGGCATCAGCATTACAATACTACAAGACAGGAATAAAAGCAACTGATTTGCCCGCAAACAGGGCAGGGATAATTGATTAACGGAGAAATGCCGATGAAAACGAGGGCGGCAGGCAAGAACAGGACGCGCTGCTTTCGCGGCACGCCCTGTTCTTGTTATTTTGATTCTTGCATATCGGCATCGGTTTTTTTCTCGATTAAGATCAGGGATATCCTTCGTTCCTCGACCTCTTCCACGGTCAGCGTCAGGTTTTCCACCTGCACGCTCGGGTGCTCGCCGGAATTTGGAATTCTGCCCAGCATTTCGACCACCAGACCGGCAATGGTATCATAATCGCCCTCGGGCAGATCGATTCCGACCAGATCGGATATTTCGTCAATCGAGGTGCTGCCGTCCACCGTAAACTTGTTTTCATCCACCCTGCGGATTTCCTCTTCCTCGTTGTCGTATTCGTCCTGAATATTCCCTACAATAGATTCGAGCAAATCCTCCATGGTTACAATGCCTTCCGTTCCGCCGTATTCGTCCACAATGATGGAGAATTGCGTTCTGCGTTCGGTCATTTCCTTAAAGAGCTCGCTGCAGCGTTTGGTTTCCGGCACAAAGTAGGCGGCGCGCATCAGGTCGGTAATCTTTATTCCGCTGCCCACCTCGCTCCCTACGTATTGGAGCAGGTCCTTCACGTAGATAATGCCGAGTATGTTATCCAGGTCTTCGCGGTAGACCGGGATTCTGGAATAACCCATTTCAATCGAGAGGTTTACGACATCCTGAACGGATGAGGTATCCTCTACCGCCGTAACCTCTGTGCGGTGTGTCATGATCTCATTAGCGGTCGTATCGTTAAAATCAAAAATATTGGAGATCATGTCCTTCGCGCTTTCGCCGATGACACCCTTTTCCTCTCCGGCGTCGACCATCATCAGGATTTCCTCCTCCGTGACCGTTTCCTCCGAAGAGTTCGGGTCAAAGCCAAGCATTTTCAGCACGACGTTGGTCGAAAAGGTGAGAAAGGTAATGAACGGGCGGAATACCGTTGAGGTTCCGTTTAAGATGCCAATAAATTTAAAGGAAATCTCCTCCGCGCGCTGCATTGCGATTTTTTTGGGCACCAGCTCGCCGAACACCAAAGAAAAATAGGAGAGCAGCACGGTGATCAGGAACGTGGAGACCCCGGAGATGAGACTGCGGGATACCGGCAGAAACGAAAGTGCGTCCGCCAGCTTACCGGCAAAGCTCTGCGAGGCCGAGGCCGAGGTCAGAAATCCGCTGATGGTTACGCCGACCTGAATGGTGGCAAGAAACCGGCTGGAATTGCTGGTGAGCTTTAAAATTTTGGCAGCCTTCACGTTGCCGTCCTCAGCCATCTTCTTTATCCGGTTATCGTTTAAGGTAATGACGGCGATCTCGCTGGCCGCAAAAAAAGCGTTTACCAAAACCAGAAAGATCAAAAGCAGAACGGAGGACAGCGCGTCGGGCTCCTGCCCGGCGGCGGGAACGGGGGCGGCGGCAAGATGATACAGCAACCTGTGGGGTTCGGGAGGCATGGAGTTTACCCCTTTCAAAATGGATTATTAAATCGTGATAATATTGTATCTTATTTCTCCGTCTGTTGTCAAACAGCCTGCATAGTACCTGCGCTTTCGTGTTAGGGAGCAACAGGCAGTCACAGCGGTTCAGATGCCTGAATCGGGAATTCAAACACCAAAACGGGCGAATATCGGTCAAGGATGGATTTTTATATCATTTATTCTGCGATGAGAAATGTTTTACATACATGTCGGCGATTATTTCCGCAAGAACGCGGCTTTAAAAAGCTTTCAAACGGAAGCTGCGGGATAAAGAGAACGGGAAGACCGGAATATATTATTCGTAAAAATGGGAAAGCTAAAAAAATATTTTATATTCCCGCTTTGTGCTTTATAGTAAAAAACAGAAAAGGAGTCAAACTCCGGGTTATTAAGGCAAATTAGTAAAATTTTATACCTGTTTTTCCTTTACTTATAGTACAAAAGATGCTAAAATCAGGAGTGGTACAGTTAACGTTTGCACCGTATCAATAAATATCCTTAAAGGAGGAAAATAATAATAATGGATTCACGTAAAATGAAAACCATGGATGGTAACAACGCTGCCGCGCATGTTTCCTATGCGT
>JAEZWL010000089.1 GCA_023420245.1 Bacillota bacterium
TATACATCCTTTACAGTTTATCTATCTCTTGCATTAAACACTCGATTAATTCATTTTCCGGAACCTTGCGAATAATTTCTCCCTTTTTGAAGATTAGTCCCATCCCGTCGCCGCCTGCAATCCCGATATCCGCCTCCCGCGCTTCTCCGGGACCGTTTACCACACACCCCATTACCGCTACGGATATATTCTTTTTACAACCGGCAAGCCTTTTTTCTACCTCCGTCGCAATTCCGATCAAATCAATCCTGGTTCTGCCACAGGTGGGACAGGAAATCAACTGAACTCCGTTCTTACACAAATTCAGCGCTTTTAATATATCAAAACCAGCGGTCACTTCCTTCACCGGCTCCGCCGTCAGCGATACTCTTATGGTGTCGCCAATTCCTCGCTGCAACAGGGAACCGATTCCTATTGCGGATTTAATTAGCCCCATTCTTTCTGCTCCCGCTTCGGTAACACCGAGATGGAGCGGATAATCACAGCGCTCTGCGGCTAGCTCATAAGCCTGAATCATTTTATTGACGTCGGAGGATTTTATCGAAAGAACGATATCATTGAATTCAAATTTTTCAAGCAGTGAAGCGTGATATAAGGCGCTCTCCACAAGAGCCATGGGGGTAGGGCTCCCGTATTTTGCCAGGATTTCTTTTTCCAAGGAACCTGAATTTACGCCGATGCGTATCGGAATTTTCTTAATTCTACAGGCGTCGGCGACCGCTTTGACACGGTCATCCGACCCAATATTGCCCGGGTTGATCCGTATCTTGTCAATTCCGGCGGCAACTGCCTCAATGGCAAGCCGGTAATCAAAATGAATATCGGCAACCAACGGTATTTTAACCTCGTTTTTAATCGCCGGAATCAGTTTGATTGCTTCCATGTTTGGAATCGCCGCCCGAATGATATCACATCCGGCCTTTTCCAGCTCAATCGCCTGCTGAACAGTTCCCTGAATATCAGTGGAGGGTACATTCAGCATAGACTGTACGGAAATTCTGGAGCCGCCGCCGATCGGCATCTTTCCCGCGTATATGGTTTTGCTCTTTCTCATTATCCGCCCAGCCCTTTTCCGGTAACCAATCTGATAATATCATTAAACGTAATCAAAACCATAAATCCCATCAGCAAACAGAACCCAGCGGCGTTCACAAAGCCTTCGTACTTGGGGTTAATCGGCTTCCGACGGATTCCTTCCACAATTAAGAATACCAGTCTGCCGCCATCCAATGCAGGAAACGGCATAAGATTTACTACGCCAAGGTTCACAGTAATCATCATCATCATGATCAAAATATTATTCAGCGCGGCTAAAAAGCTTTGCTGCAAACCGATGGAAGCAGCTTCGCCAATCGCGCTTGCCGCCCCGACAGGGCCTGCGACATCATTAAAGCCAAACCTTCCGGTCACCAGCCCCACCAGACTGAACCAAACCATGCGAACAGTGGAAACTGTGTCCTGAAATGATTTTACGATCAGGGTGCCAAAGTTTTTCTGGATCGGCAGTACATAAAAGTCAAGAGCGAGAATGTTTTTTCCGTTTACCTGCTTTGTATTGAACTTAACATTATCGAAATTCATGATTTTTCCGTTACGCCTTACCTGAATATCCACACTGGAAGGCTTTACGGTAGCCAGAGCAAAGCTAAGATCGCGGTCACCCTTAATAACATAGCCGTCGATGCTGGTAAAGGTATCGCCAACCTGCAAACCGGCAGCCTGTGTAGCGGAATTCTCGGTAAATTTTGAAATCGTCGTGGAAGAGAATGCCGGCTGCTGCGCCAATATGATCATCATGAGTAGGATGCCGAGCAGAATATTCATCACTGCGCCGGCCACTACAACGATAATTCTTTTCCAAACCGGTTTATTGTTGAACGCGTGCTCATCCGGGCTCTCTGCATCCTCGCCTTCCATCGCGCACATCCCGCCAATCGGAAATGCCCGAAGAGAATATTGGGTTTCTCCCTTTTGAAAGTGGAAAAGAAGCGGACCCATTCCAATTGCAAATTCATTGACTCGAATCCCGGACAATTTTGCGGTAAAAAAGTGTCCGAACTCATGAATAAAAATAATGAATCCAAAAATGAGTACTGCTATTACGACCAAAATAACTTGAAAAATCATATGCACCTCAATTTTTGCCGACTTCGTTCCATACAAATTCTCTCGCAGCCTTGTCGGCTTGTAAAATATCATCAACCGATGAAATATTATCTACGTCCGCTTGGTTTTCAATTGCCCGCCCTACCAGATTTCCAATATCCGTAAAAGAAATTCCGTGATTCAAAAAAAGCTTTACCGCCGCCTCGTTTGCGCCGTTCGCGGCAGCCGGGGCAAGCCCTCCGCGCTGAATTGCTTTTTTGCATACGCTAAGACATTGGAAGGTCTGATTATCCGGCTCATAAAACGACAGCTTTTCATAATCTGTTAAGCTAAGCCGCTTTACAGGAGAAGGGTATCGCAAAGGCCAGGTTAACGCGTATTGGATCGGAATTCTCATATCCGGAACTCCTAACTGAGCAATTACAGAGTAGTCGGTATATTCAATCATGGAATGTACAACGCTTTCTCTGTGAACCAATACGTCAATTTGGCTGGACGGCAAATCAAAAAGCCAGGAGGCTTCTATAATCTCCAGTCCTTTGTTCATCATCGTAGCCGAGTCAATCGTTACCTTCGCACCCATATTCCAATTTGGGTGCTTTAACGCCTGCTCCGGAGTAACTTCTTGCAGCTCTTCCAAAGCCTTTCCAAAAAAAGGGCCTCCTGAAGCGGTAAGAATAATGCGGTTCAACGCCTTTTGTTCCGGGCAACCTTGCAGACACTGGAATATCGCGGAATGCTCGCTGTCTACCGGAAGAATTTTTACGTTACGCTCTTTTGCCGCTTTCATTACCAGCTCGCCTCCGGCAACAAGAGTTTCCTTGTTGGCCAGAGCCACGTCTTTTCCCGAACTGATTGCGTGCAGAGTAGGGATTAACCCGATCATACCTACCACGGAATTCAAGACAACGTCAGCGTCCTGAAACGCGGCAGCCTCACACAAACCGTCCATTCCCTGAACCACCTGAACTGGGGTATCCGCTACTGAAATCGCAAGTGATTTTGCCGCCTTTTCATCATAAACCGCGGCAAGCTTTGGCTTAAATTCCCTGATTTGATCTTCAAGAAGAGAGATATTGGAATATGCAGCTAAAGCACAAACCGATAAATCAAGACCGCGAACTACGTCCAAAGCCTGTGTTCCAATGGAACCGGTTGAGCCTAAAATAGATAAACATCGTTTCATTATTATTCACCGTAATGCTGAAATATTGCATTTTTATCCCGTTACAATTGGCATAATCTGAACAAACAGATATACGAACGGAGCAGCGAATATCACGCTGTCAAAGCGATCCAATATGCCGCCGTGCCCCGGAATAATCTCACTAAAATCCTTAATATGGCAGCTTCGTTTAATCAAGGAAAAACTTAGATCTCCTAAAATGGACATAATCGTACCGAAGATGCCGATAAGCAGCAAAGAGAGATACGAAATTTCCACGCTGTATTTATAATAGATGACATGAAAAATATATCCGAATACAATCATAGCGGCAATGTTCAGGACAAACCCGCCGATTGCCCCCTCGATTGTCTTTTTCGGACTGATATTAGGGCAAAGTTTATGCTTTCCCCATATGCTTCCCGCAAAGAACGCACCGGTATCCGCAACCCACGCGGAGGAGATCGCAATCAACACATAAAACATGCCGTGGTCCTGCCCAAAGGTGCGCAGGCTGATGATAGTTTCCAGGGCTGTCGGAATTAAAAGTGCCATACTGTAAATAACGCCGACTTCACGGAAAGTAACAAATTTATGATAGAAGATAAGTGACCCAAACATGGTCACGGTATAGATAAAATAGGCGGTCTGCTGCAATATATGATATTGCATTGAGGGAAAAGCCGCGGAAAGCGATTGTATAAACGGAAGTATGGCGGAAAATACAATCGTAGGAATCAAAAGAATGGTATTCTTCGAGAGCCCTAAGGCAGAAATAATTTCATAGACTGATAAAACAGAAATCAATGCAATTGCAATGTTAAGGGCAATTGGGAAAGTGTTATTGAATATAACGATGGCTGCTACAAAAAAAATAATAATGGCAGCTGATGATAATCTATCCTTCAATTAAACCCCTCCAAATCGCCTGTTGCGGTTTGCATATTCCTCCAAAATACGGTCCAGATCCTTTGACTTAAAATCGGGCCACAATATATCCAATACCATGTATTCTGAATAAGCCGATTGCCATAACAGGAAATTAGAAACTCTGTTTTCTCCGCTTGGGCGGATAATTAAATCCGGATCCGGCTGACCTGCGGAATAAAGCTTTTGCTCGATTGATTGATCATCAATCTGTTCCGGTGTAAGCTTGCCTTCTTTGATTTCTTCAGCCAAAAGCTTTACCGCTCTGGTGATTTCGGAACGCCCGCCATAGTTCAGCGCAATATTTAAAACCATTCCGGTTCTGTTTTTTGATACTTCTGTTGTATCCCGTATCAGCTTTTGCAGCTTTTCCGGAAACGAAGTTGTATCTCCCATAAACTTTACCTTTATGTTTTCATTCAAAAAGTCACGCAGAGCATCTTCTAAATATTGCTGAAACAGGCGAAATAAAGCTCCTACCTCATCCTGCGGCCTTTTCCAGTTTTCAGTAGAAAACGCGTAAACCGTCAGATACTCAATACCGATTGAGCTGCAATATCTGGTTATTGTTTTAAAGACAGCCGCGCCGGCAGTGTGCCCTGCCGAACGCGGCAGACCGCGTTTTTGCGCCCAGCGGCCGTTTCCATCCATAATAATGCCCAGATGCCGGGGAAGATAGTTTTGTTCCATTTTAACGACCTATATTTCCATTATTTCTTTATGTTTTTTCTCCGACACGGATTCGATTTCTTTACAGAATTTATCCGTTATATCCTGCGTTTTTTTCTCAGCGGACTTTAAATCGTCCTCCGTCAGCTCTGAATTCTTTTTCATGGCTTTTAATTTATCCATTGCTTCACGGCGGATATTCCGAATCGCAACTTTGCATTCTTCCGCCATTTTGCTGATTTCTTTCGCTAATTCACGGCGGCGCTCTTCGTTTAACGGCGGAAAGGTCAGACGAATAATTTTCCCGTCACTCTGAGGATTAATTCCAATATCCGAGGTTTGAATCGCTTTCTCGATCGCATGGCATACGGAAACATCCCAGGGCTGAATCGTAAGCACCCTGGCTTCGCTCACCGCAACCGCCGCCAGCTGAGTAATGGACGTAGGCGCACCGTAATAATCCACTTTGATTTTATCCAGAACGGCAGGATTTGCTCTGCCGGCCCGAATTGCTGCATATTCTGTTGTCAAAGCAGCAATGCTCTTTTTCATACGCTCTTCGGCGCTTGCAATAATTTCTTTCATTAAAAATCCTCCTTAACAATTGTACCGATCGGTTCACCGCACATAGCCTTTTTAATATTTTCAGGTTCATTAATGCTGAAAACCAGAATGGGGATATTGTTATCTTTGCATAATGAAGCAGCCGTGCTGTCCATTACCTGTAAATTCTTATTTAAAACATCCATAAAAGAGAGTGAATCAAACTTCACCGCGTTTGCGTTCTTCTTAGGGTCGCAATCATATACGCCGTCCACCATCGTCGCCTTTAAAATGATATCCGCATCAATTTCCGCAGCCCGCAACGCAGCCGCCGTATCGGTTGAAAAAAACGGGTTTCCTGTACCACAGCCAAAAACAACAACTCTGCCCTTTTCCAGATGGCGTACCGCACGGTTGCGGATATAAGGCTCGGCAATTTGCTGCATCCCGATTGCCGTTTGAACGCGTACCTGAACGCCAAGCTGTTCCAGTGCGTCCGCAACGCCCAGCGCGTTAATCGTGGTAGCAAGCATTCCCATATGGTCCGCGCGGGTACGATCCATTTTACCGCTGCTGCGACCACGCCAAAAATTACCGCCGCCTACTACTATGCCAATTTCAACTCCCATATCGGAGCACTCTTTAATTGGTTGACAAATATTCAGTACCGTATCAAAATCTATGCCATGGGTATCTTTGCCCGCGAGCGATTCACCGCTCAATTTAAGAAGAACTCTCTTATATTTCGGTTGCAATCTTAACACTCCTGTATTCAATTTCTTATATTTTACAATAAGCCTTGTATAAAGTAAAGCCTTTCATTCCTAAATATAGTTATTATTGGCAAGTTTTATAATTTAGAAACATTTGTTATAAGCTTACGAAAAGTCATGACCACCCGTAAAACGGGTGGCTTGCACTAGCCCTAAAAGGGCATAAGATTGCCAGCGCCTAAAAGACGCTGGCTTTCACTTTGTTCAAGCCGTAGTGGATTGACTACCGGCTAACCCTTA
>JAEZWL010000098.1 GCA_023420245.1 Bacillota bacterium
TCATGGGAAGTTTCTGTCCTCTCCTGTGGAATGGTTTGTGGTGAACTCATTCTATCACATGGAGGGCTTTTACTTCCTCTTTTATTGGGTCACATCATTTTAACCTATACATAGTATAAAAATATTTTTAATTATTTTTTTAGTCAAAAGATAAGGGGCGAAAGAGCAATCTTCAGCCCCTTGTTTCTTTCTTAAGCTGTGATTTGACAAAAGGAAAGGCGAGGCACGCAAGGGCTTTTTCCGGCGGCGCAATTAGTCCTGCTTAATTGCGGTCAGCGCGCTGATTCTAACGGCGCGTCGGGCTGGCTGCAGCCCGGAGAACAGACCGACCATCGTCGCGAACACAAGGGCTCCAAGCGCCAGCCAGACCGGGATGACGGAGATTGTTGAACCAGATGCGAAAAGCCCTCCCATGGCATGACCGCCCTTTTGGTTCTGTGCGGCAGCCAGTGTATTGATAATAAACGATATGGTATAGCTAAAAATAATTCCGGCGGTCCCGCCCATAAAACCGATTGCACCCGCTTCCATCAAAAACATGGTGCGGATATTCGGCACCAGGCATCCGAGTACCTTCATAATTCCGATTTCGCGCGTCCGCTCATAAATGGACATGATCATTGTATTGGTAATACCCAGCGCCGCCACCAGCAGAGAAATTGCCCCCAGACCTCCCAGAATCATTTGGATGGTGCGCATTTGCTCCTCCAGCGGCTTCCGAACGCTTTCCATGCTGTAGGTATCAAACCCCAAATCCTTGATTTGTTGTTCAACCGCGGCAACGTCTGAAACAGATTCCACCTTTACGCTTGCTCTGTTGTAGCCGTTTTTGTTTCCGCCGTCGTCCTTTACGTTGTTGAGCTTTCGGTATCTTTCCTCAAGCTTTTTCGCAAAGGTTATGTCCATAAATATACAGTGGCTCGGTGCGGGATTTTTTCCCCAGTCCTCTACCAGTGTGCCGGTACATTTCAGTTTGATCGGTTTTACATTTGCGCTGGAGCCTTCGGGAATATTGACCGTAATCTGTAGCTTGTCGGTCATAGGGTCGACGTAAGGATCGGGCATTTTTCCGTTTTTATCCGGATTGGGGTAAACCATATTATTGTTATTCTTTTTACTGTCAATAAAATCATAGGCCGCGTCTTTTCCAAACAAAATTGTTGTTTCATCCGCGCCCTCCGGCGGCAGCTGCCCCTTCTCAACCTGATAGCCGAAATTCTTAAGGGCACTCATAGAAACGCCGTAAATCGAGCCCTGATAATCATATTTGCCGCTCTTGACCGTTGCCGCGCCGTAATCGAGGTTATAAACCGGTGTGATGGCAACAACATGCTCGAATTTTTTAATTTTCTCCAGCGTTTTTTCGTCGAGCGCCTGTGCGTTGGAGGACCTAGCGGAGGAATTAATTGTGATGACGGTCAGGTCTCCCATATCCTTCATCATTTCTTCCATACTTTGCCGGATACCGATACCAAATGAAATCATTACCACAATCGCGCAGGTACCGATTACAACGCCGGATACGGTCAGGAGAGTTCGTATCTTGCGTTTAAACAGATTGCCAAACGCCATTGCTATCATATCTTTTAATTTCATATCACGATTTCCTCATACCGCATCGTCATAATCATCGTTCTGTTCCAGCATACGAAGCTTTTTCTTTTTCTGCTTTTTCAAAAAGATCAAAATCCCGCCCGTAATCAAAGCTGCTCCGCCGACTCCGGCCGCCGCTATCCAGAAGGGAAAAGCTTTTCCGGCATCGGTGTGGTCGGTGGGCTCCGAAGACGTTTCATCATCCGGCGGACCCTGATCAGAAACAACCTCGCAGGAAAATTCCTTGGTGAGTGTTTTCGTTGTACCGTTGGCGTCCTCATAGCTGAATTCTGCGGTTCCCTTCAGCGTTCCTTCTTCGTTCGGGGTAATGGATGCCTGATAGGTATCTCCGGTGCCGGTTTCAACGTTACCGATATAGGAATTGGCTTCGGCTGCGGTAAAGTTTCCGGTAAGCTTTACCGAGAGATTAAAGATTTTACTTTTGCCCTTGTTTACGTAGTTGATGTTCATCTGATTTTGCTGCCCGAGGAACATCGGACCCGAAATTTCGGGATCGTTGACTTCGAATCGGTCGGGTTGGGTCAGCGGAATTGCAACGGTCTCGTCTGCTTCCAGGGATTCCCGCTTGCTGTCGAGCACGGCCTCGTATTTAAAGGCAATGCCTACCCCATACGATTTTGGCGCGGCATCGGATTTCGGCAGCAGGGCGATCTGCTCTCGAATCGTCGCTCCGCCCGCTAGCCGAGGAATAAAGAATGTATTGGAGGATTTCGCCGGAGTAAACGCGCCGCCTGCTTCTCCGCCCGAGCTTGTATCCGCGGCGGAGGATACCGTCATTTTTACGTTTTCTATCGCGGTCGTTCCGGTGTTCTTAATATTCATGGTCAGCACAAATTCTTTTCCGCCTGTTACCGCTTTTCCCCCGTAATCATAGCTTTCAATAATAATCTGCGGCTTGCTGGAGCCAATGGCGGAGGAGGAGGTATCCTTGTCGGATTTTGAACCGGTCACGGGAACAAATATATTGTAGGTGGAAGGCGAGCTTGCCTCGTCTGAGTAAAACTGCACCTTGATGATGTAGTTTTTGGTGACCATTTTGGGGTTGCAGATCATAGGAAAGGAGATATTTACGGCAGAACCGGCATCCAGCGTATCGACGGTCTTGGTGTCCATCTGCCCGTCTACCGTAATTTCATCGGAGTTCAAGCCATCCAGCACGGCGGTCACATGGTTATTCTGGACATCCCCGTTGTTTTTCACCGATAAATTCAGGGTGAAACGCTCCCCCTCCTTGATTCCGCTTCGGTTCAGGCTATAAGACTGCATGGTTAAGTCGGAGCGGTCGCTGCCGGAAGAAGCGGCAGTCACCTGACATTCTGTAATGGTTTTTTGGAGAGTAATCGAAGTGTTGTCATTTAAAACCACTTTGAATTTAAGAGTACCCGGACCCTTTCCTACATACCGAAGATTACTTTCCGGTATATTTAACTTTGTAATATCTACTCCGTCGATAATAGAAGGATCAACATCAGAGTTATAATTATATAGTTTCGTAAAATTATCATAGGAATCCTTAGAGAGACCGGCTATAGAACCGTTGGGACTGGATACATAAATATCTTTAATATCGCCTGCGTTTTTGCCGTAAAAATAAAAGTCCGCTTCAAAGCTGCTCCCTTTACTGATACTTGGTGTTTGCGCATTCGAGATAATTTTATAGGTCACCCTGATGTCAGTCGAAGCATTCACATTGAGAGAATATTGAAAAACAGCAGTAACCGTCAGAATCATTGCTAAAAAAACCCCGACCAGCGCCTTCGTCCTTTTGTTCATTTTATAGTTCCTCCTTGCATTCCGGTTTTCCGGCGATCGATTCGTTGAATTCATCACTGTTTACATTGCCGTCGTGAATCGTAACAATACGGT
>JAEZWL010000140.1 GCA_023420245.1 Bacillota bacterium
TCCGTATGCTCGGCTCCACCATTTCCATCGCCTGCCCGAACATCATGCTCAATACCATCATTGCCGACACGCTTTCCGAATTCGCGGATGAGCTGGAAAAGGCCGGTGACTTTAACGCCGCGCTCACAGCCCTTATTAAAAAGACCATCAAAGAGCATAAGCGCATCATATTCAATGGCAACAACTATTCCGACGAGTGGGTTGAAGAGGCCAAAAAGCGCGGCTTGCTGAACCTCTGCTCCACTGCGGACGCACTTCCGTACTATATCAGCGACGCCAACGTTGCCCTGTTTGAGAAGCACGGCGTATTCTCCAAGGCGGAAATTCATTCCCGCTATGAAATTCAGCTTGAAAATTACTACAAGCAGGTTAATATTGAAGCACTGACCATGATCGATATGATCAAAAAAGAGATTCTCCCTGCGGTCAGCGCCTATATGAGCGATTTGAGCAGAGAAGCCGTTACCAAACAGCAGCTGAGTAAGGATATCGACTGCGAATTTGAAATCTCGCTGCTGAAGAAGCTCTCCAGTCTTACCTCCGAGCTGTACAAAAAAACCGGGAAGCTGGAAGAATCCGTTGCGGATGACAAAAAAATAGAGGATGTTCTTGCGAAAGCAAAATACTACCGCAGCACCATATTCGTGCAAATGGAAGATACCCGTGCGACTGCGGATGAAATTGAGACTCTTGTCGGTGAGAAATACTGGCCGTATCCGACCTACGGTGATATGCTTTTCAGCGTGATTTGATTGATCATTTACACAATGGCGTGTATTCTGTCAACCGCAGAATGCACGCTATTTAATATAATTCAGAACACGAATCAGTTGATGTGGCTGTTTTCCTTAGGCTCCTGCGGCGCGGAAGCTTATTCTATTCAATTACAAGATCTTACATATCTTCCTATATAAAGAAAGCAGTTTGCCTTCCGGCAGGCTGCTTTCTTTATATAGGCTCGATTTGCCGCTTGACAGACGCCGCGCTTCATATAATAATAAATATAGTCGAAAACACAAAGGCGCTTTTCAAGCTGATCGACTATAGTATGTTTTTGTCGTTCTGACGAAAGCTATTCTTGATTTACGGAAAGGGAATGCGGTTAAAATCCGCAGCAGCCCCCGCTACTGTACGATGGACTCCAGCGCGCAAATGAAGGTCACTGGCTTTGCCGGGAAGGCCGCGCGCCGGAGGATGAATTCAAGCCAGGAAACCTGCCGTAAATGAAATTAATCGGAGGGATTATAATGAAAATTAAGAAGATCACCGCGCTTTTCTGCGCGGTTGCATTGGCCTGCTCCGTTGCGACAGGCACCCTGGCGGCATCCGTTCAGGACTGGCCACAGTTTTTAGGCTCTCCCGTGGCGCCGGGAATCACACAGGCAAAAACACCGGTCAACGCTTCCGCCGCAAAACTGGAATGGACGGCAAAGCAAACGGTAACCAGTGAATTTAACGGCACTAAATTTGAAAGCAACGCGTTCGGAACCCCCATTCTTGTCGGCGATTCCCTTTATGTAACGGTGTCGGACGGAAAGCTGCTGAAGCTTGCGGCAAGCACCGGAAAAACAGAGGCCTCCGCGCCCTGTAATAACATTCCGCCCTATTTTTCTCAAATCGCTTACGGCGACGGCAAAATTTACGTCCCCCAGCAATCCGCTGGCGGCGTGCAAATTTCCGCTTTCGACGCGAACACCCTTGCTTTTCTTTGGCAAAGCGACGCGGTAACTTTTGGCGAGAGCGCACAGCAAATCGCTTCCCCCATCACCTATTATGAAAAGCATATCTATTTCGGCACATACACACAGGATCCGTCTACCTACGCCTATCGCTCCGGCGTGTACGCGTGTCTGGATACCGATACCGGTAAAACCGCATGGCAGCAGACCAACAGCGCGGCCGGTTATTACTGGAACGGAGGAGCCGTTCTTGGCAATGCCATTATAATTGCGGATACCGCAGGCAATATTACAGCCTATCAACGTGCCAGCGGAACAAAAATCAGCTCCGTCACCGCCGGCGGTCCTATATTTTCCTCTTTGTGCAGTGCGGAGGGCAGAATTTACGCCTCCGTGAAATCCGGCTATATCTACTCCGTAAAGGCGGATTCCGACGGAAATTTATACAACAGCACCGCTGTAAAATCCGCTGTACTCGGCAGCAGCATCAGCTCCAGTCCCGTCGTTTATAACGGCAGACTATATGTCGCCGGCGGCGGATACGGTGCGACAACGCCCTTCTCCGTGCTGGATGCCGCGACACTGAAAACAGTCTATCAGATCAAAGAAATTCAATCGCAGTCCTCGCCTCTTGTAACGGCTGCCTACGCAACCGATAAAAATCAAAAGCAGGTCTGCATTTATCTGACAAAATACGGAGCCGCCAGTCAGGACGGCGTATTTACGAAAGATTCCTCCAGTGTCTATGTAATTCGGGATAAAGCGGGACAGGCTAAGGCGTCCTACGAAACCCTGTTCACTCCCGCGACCGCACAATCCTGCACGCAGAGCCTCGCGGCATCGAAGGACGGTATGCTGTACTACTTCAACGACAGCGGCACGCTTTACGCGATTGGCTCTAAATCCCCGCTCGCTTCCCCGAAAACCGGAGAAGTCCCCGTTGCCGGGGGTGTCGTTCTCTTCCTTCTGAGCGGCGCGGCTGTTATACTGGCAAGAAAACGAATAAAATAACGAAATCAGACTGATGGGGCTGCACAGCTTGTGCAGCTTTTCGGTCTTTTTGTGCTGCCTTTAAAAAACAAGCCTGATTCATTGAAATACTGGAGATTACCATGAAGAATAAGCTGATCGCAATTGTTTTACTGCTTTGCGTCCTTGCGGGGTGCAAAGTGGAGCTGCCGAAACAGACAGCAAGCGGCTCCGCGTCCGTAAGCATCATCGGTTCAGAGGTTTTTTCGAGCGAGACGGACTCCTCGTCAGCGGTGCTTTCATCTCAAAGCGTTCCTGTGCAAAGCGAGTTACCTCCCTCCTCCGTGCCGCAAAGCAATTCCTCCACGAGGGAATCTTCCGCTCCCACTCCCTCCAAAGCTCCCGCGCCCCAAAAGCCGGCGGTTTCATCCTCCCCCGATAGAAAGCAGCAAACCTGCACGCTTTCTATATCGTGTGCCGATATTTTGAAGAAAAAAGACCGGTTCACCGAGGAACAGCTTTCGATTGTTCCGAAGGATGGCGTAATTTTAAGCGAGCAAAGCGTTACCGTTCATGACGGTGAAACCGTTTATGATCTCCTGCTCCGCGAAACAAAGCAGCAAAAAATTCCAATGGATCATATGAATTCTCCGGCTTTTCAAACAGAGTATATTCGGGGAATCGATAATATCTATGAAAACGGCTTCGGCGCGGACAGTGGATGGATGTACGCCGTAAACGGCAAGCAGCCCGTAGTCGGCTGCAGCTCCTACCGCCTGAAAAACGGAGATTCGGTTCAGTTTATTTATGTCTGCGGCAAATAAAAGGGCAGGGAGAAGGATTCCTATGGTCAGAAATCATTTTACTTCTCTGCATCCGGCTGTAAACTTTATTTACTTTACAGCAACAATTGTTTTCTCCCTGTTTTTTCTGCACCCAATCCTGCTGGCTGTTTCTTTAACAGGCAGCTTCACCTGTTTTGCCCGGCTGAACCGGGGAAAAGCGGCACGCTATCTGTTCCGCTTTCTGCTGCCAATTATCGCAGTGATGAGTATCGTGAATCCTTTTGTGAATCACGCCGGAAAAACAATCCTTCTCTATGTAAACGATAATCCCTTTACACTGGAGGCCTGCCTTTACGGTGTTGCTGCGGCGGCTATGTTCGCCGCTGTGCTCACGTGGTTCTCCTGTTTTAATACGGTAATGACCGCAGATAAAATTATTTATCTTTTTGGCAGGTCCCTGCCTTCCCTTTCACTGGTATTCTCCATGGTTATGCGGTTCGTACCGAGATTTCGGGAACAGGCAAACACCATTCGGGAGGCACAAAAGGGAATTGAGGGCGGCGCAGAGCCAGCCGGGATTTCCGCACGGGTGAAACGCGGGATGAAAGCCCTTTCCATTCTTACCACCTGGGCGTTGGAAAACGGCGTCATCACCGCAGATTCCATGAAGGCCAGGGGCTACGGCTTAAGCGGACGGACCAGCTTTCGGATTTATCCTGTCACCAATCGGGATAAATCGATTTTAATAATACTATTTGTATTGATTTCGACCCTATTATTTGGCTTTTTAAGAGGAGAAACCGGTATTCGGTACTTTCCGTCGATTTCGGTCAAGCCGATCACCGGATTCCATATCGTGCTTTATTTCTTGTATTTTTTGCTCTGCGTCTTTCCGCTTCTTGTAAACTCCGCATTTGAGGTAATGGAACATGAACGTTTTTAACTTGGAACACCTTTGCTTTACCTATCCGGAACAAACAGAGCCGGCACTGAAGGATATCCGTCTGACTATCCACGAGGGAGAGTTTATTCTCCTCTGCGGAATGTCCGGCTGCGGAAAGACAACCCTCCTGCGCCAGCTTAAGCCCGCGCTGACCCCGCACGGAAAACACACCGGCACAATCAGCTATTGGAACAGCCTGATTCAGAATTGTACAGAAAGAACGCTGGCTTCTGAAATTGGCTATGTGATGCAGTCGCCGGAGGAGCAGATTGTTACGGACAAGGTCTGGCACGAGCTGGCGTTCGGTTTGGAGAGCCTGGGGTATGATACGCAGACCATTCGCCTGCGCACGGCGGAAATGGCAAGCTTCTTCGGAATTGAGGCATGGTTTCATCAGGATACCGCCCGGCTTTCCGGAGGGCAAAAGCAGCTTTTAAACCTGGCGTCCATAATGGCGATGCAGCCGAAGGTGCTGCTGCTGGACGAACCAACCTCACAGCTTGATCCAATTGCGGCGGCGGATTTTCTTGCGGCAGTAAAAAAAATCAACACCGAGCTTGGCGTCACCGTGGTTCTGATCGAGCAGCGTCTACAGGATGCTTTTCAACTCGCCGACCGCGTGGTGGTGATGGAGGAAGGCAAAATTTTAGCGGACGCCGCTCCAAGACAGGCAGGCGCCGTGCTGATAAATCGAAATCACCCAATGACACAGGCTCTGCCCGCGCCGATGCGGATTTACGGCGAACTCGATGATGCTTCATTGGTCTGCCCGATGACCGTACGGGAAGGCCGGCAATGGCTGGGAATGCTGTTTCATGAAAACGCCCCGCAATATGACCGCCTGAGCAGCTCGCCGCTCCCGGTAAAAAAGGAAGAAGCCCTTCGCCTCTCAGAGTGTTGGTTCCGCTATGAAAAAGAGGAACCGGACGCACTTCAAAATCTCTCTTTGACTGTACCAAAATCAGAGCTTTACTGCATTGTCGGAGGGAACGGCACGGGAAAAAGCACCGCGCTGAAGCTGATTGCGGGAATCTGCAAGCCGTATCGGGGAAAGGTGAAGGTAAACGGTAAAACGGCGCTTCTGCCGCAGAATCCACAGTCCCTGTTTCTCAAAAGCAGTGTTAGTGACGACCTTCATGAAGTACTCGACCAAAAGCTTCCCGAAGAGACAAGAAAAAAGCTCGTACAGGATATTGCAAATCTGGTTGGAATCGGCGCTCTGCTTGAACGGCACCCATACGATTTAAGCGGCGGCGAACAGCAGCGCGCGGCTTTGGCTAAGGTTCTGCTGACCAAACCGGAAATCCTGCTGCTTGATGAACCGACCAAGGGGTTGGATGCGTTTCATAAAAAAGTGCTTGCCGGAATTCTCCGCGAATTGCTTTGCTCCGGCATGACCGTCGTAATGGTATCGCATGATGTGGAATTCTGTGCGGAGCATGCCGACGAATGTGCCCTCTTCTTTAACGGAAGTGTGATTTCCGAGGGATCTCCCCGGGACTTTTTCGCAGGAAACAGCTTTTATACTACGGCTGCCAGCCGCATGACGCGCGGGTGGTTTGCCAACACTGTGACGAATGGAGATGTGATTGAGCTTTGCAAAAAGAATCTCAAATAAGTCCCCGAAAAATTCTGAGCGCCGCGGTGATTCTTGTTTTCGTTCCGGCCTCTATACTGTTTGGGGTTTACGGTCTAGACGACAGAAAATATTTTTATGTCAGCTTTATGATTCTTACTTTCTCCATCCTATCGTTTTTTCTGCTCTTCGAGCACAGAAAGCCGCAGGCGCGCGAGCTGGTTACGCTCGCCGTTTTATGCGCGCTTACCGTTGCCTCAAGGGCGGCGTTTTTCCTGCTGCCGCAGATAAAACCGGTAGCTGCACTTGTAATCATTACCGGTGCCTGTCTCGGCGGACAGTCCGGCTTTCTTGTGGGAGCAATGAGTGCATTTGTCTCCAATTTTTTCTTCGGGCAGGGTCCGAACACTCCCTGGCAGATGTTCGGGTTCGGAAGCATTGGTCTCTTTGCAGGTCTTTTGTTTTCGAAAGGCTTGCTGAAACCAAGCCGTTTGTCTCTCTGTGTTTTTGGAGGTTTGTCAACCTTACTGCTTTACGGCGGAATTGTGAATCTCGGCACACTCCTGGTCAGTGGAATCCAACCGACACTTCCCGCTTACCTGACCTACTGCGCCGCCGCTCTGCCGTTTGACCTGATGCACGCGGCCTCAAGTGTAATGTTCCTGTATTTCCTCTCGCAGCCAATGACGGAAAAGCTGCGGAGAATGAAAACAAAGTACGGGATTTTAGAGCTGTAAAGAAATATACGTTGAAGAGCGTTCTTCTTTCTATCGTACAAAAAGGGGATTTACGCAATGCGTAAATCCCCTTTTTGTACGACCAGGCTTGTAAGCCGAGTTCTGTCGTGAACAGCCATCTATCTTGGCCGGATGTTACCATCGCGGCTCAGTGCCACCTTCTAGGGACGCGCCGGGCAGGCGCATAATGTCCCTCTGCGGTGTTGCTCCGAATAGGGTTTGCAGAGCCGCGCGGTCTCCCGCCCGCTGG
>JAEZWL010000143.1 GCA_023420245.1 Bacillota bacterium
GAGGGCAGCTTTTTTATCTTTTTCGGCATGTTCTTCCAGGCGGCAATTCTTCCGGCAATTTTGTTGTGGAGGTTCCTCACCTACTACTGCAATATCCTTTTTGGCGGCGTGATTTCTTATATGGGCGGCAGAAAATACAACCGGATTTCCGGCGAGTGATTTTTGGATATTAAAATGAGACAGGCCTCAGAATCTTCCGGCTTTGTTCCGGGATTTTCTGAGGCCTGTGGTTTTTATTTTGATTGGAACCTGGAAAACAGCGCCTTCTCCAGCTCGACAATCACGAGCGGAAGCAGGGAGAGCAGGATGACAATCAGCCATTGATGAAAAGTGAGAATCGCGGTTTTGAAGATGACAGCCAGAGGCTGAAAAACAATCACCGAAGCCTGCAGGAAGATACAGATAATTGCAGCTAAAACCAACTTCGGATTTTTTGGGATGCCCGGCTTGAAAATGGAGTGGGGAGAACGCATGTTGAAGGTGTGTGAAATCTGCGACAGACTCAGTACCGCAAAAGCCATCGTGCGCCCGATATATGGCGAGACGGGATCCGGGTCAAAGAAAACTCTGCCGATGACATATGCGAGCAGAGAGAGGGAGCCGATAAAACAGCCTTCGATAATAATGTTATACCCCATGTTGCCGCTGAAAATGCTTTCGCTCGGTTTAACCGGCTTTCGATCCATGATATCATCGTTAATCGGTTCCACGCCCAGCGCAAGCGCCGGAAGTGAATCGGTTACAAGGTTTACCCACAAAAGCTGAATAGCCAGAAGCGGAAGAGGGAGATGCAGCAGAAAGCTGATAAAAACGGTAAGAATTTCACCGATGTTGCAGCTTAACAGAAAATGAACCGTTTTTCTTATGTTCTCATAAATCCCTCTGCCTTCCCGCACAGCGGATACAATTGTTGCGAAGTTATCATCTGTCAGAATCATATCGGAGGCCGCCTTGGCGACGTCCGTGCCCGCAATGCCCATTGCGCAGCCAATATCCGCAACCCGGAGTGCGGGCGCGTCGTTGACGCCGTCGCCTGTCATCGCAACCACCTCACCGTGGGATTGGAAGGCCTGCACAATGCGTACCTTGTGCTCCGGCGAAACCCTTGCAAATACCGCATAGGAATAAATATTTTTTTCCAGCTGCTGCTGGCTCATTTTATCCAGCTCCGTGCCGCTGATCACGCGGCTGTTTGCATCCATAATCCCGAGCTGTCTCGCGATTGCCGCCGCGGTAGCGGCGTGGTCGCCGGTAATCATAATCGGGCGGATTCCTGCCTTTTTACATAAAGCAACGGCGTTCTTTGCCTGTGGGCGGGGCGGGTCGATCATACCGATTAATCCAAGAAAAATCAGGTTGCGTTCAATATCCTCCTTGCTTTCGGGTAAACGGTCGATCTCGCGGTACGCTACCCCAATCACCCGAAGCGCGTGTGCCGCCATGTCCTCATTCTGCCTTGGAGCCCCGCCGGTACAACGGGAAAACAGAATATCGGGCGCGCCCTTTGTGATAATTCGGTATCGTCCCGGACCGATTTTATGTACGGTTGTCATCATTTTACGTTCTGAGCTGAACGGGATTTCCAAAACCCTTGGGTATTTAGCATCAAGCTCTGCTTTTTTCTCCGAAGCGGCGTTCACGATTGCCGTCTCGGTAGGGTCGCCGTGAACGGTGAGCCCGGATACGGTACAGTTCGTGCAGAGAGAGGCGAAGCTCAGCAGCTTTTGCCCTTCGGCGGAATGCGGCGAGATAACGCCGCTCCCATTTCTTAATTCCACAACAGTCATGCGATTTTGGGTGAGCGTTCCTGTTTTATCGGAGCAGATTACACTCGCGCTGCCCAGCGTTTCCACTGCCGGCATCCGGCGTACAATGCTTCGTTTTAACGCCATCCGACGGACCCCCATGGCGAGAACGATGGTAACGACGGCAGGCAGTCCTTCCGGAATCGCCGCAACGGCAAGGCTGATGGAAATTAAGAACATTTCTATCGGCTCTACACGCTGGAACAGTCCCATTATGAAAATAATAAAGCAAATAGCAAGAGCGCCGATTCCAAGCCAGCGGCCGGTCTGTGCGAGTCTTCGCTGAAGCGGGGTCTGCGGCGCTTCCTGACTGGAGATCATGTGCGCGATATGGCCCACCTGCGTGTCCATTCCGATTGCAGTTACCAGCCCGGCTCCATGCCCGGTAGAAATAGAGCTTGTGGAAAACAGCAGGTTGTGCCGGTCTCCAATGGGCGTTCCGGCGGGACAAAGCACATCGGCTCGCTTTTCGCTCGGAAGGCTTTCTCCGGTCAGCGCGCTTTCCTCCGCTTTCATGTTAACGGCTTCGGTGATTCGAAGGTCTGCGGGAACCAGGTCGCCTTCCCTCAAAATAACCAGATCTCCGGGTACCAGCTCCGCGGCGGGAATCACTGCTTCCGCGCCGCCGCGCATTACATGAGCCTGCGGGCTGGAGAGCTTATTTAAGGCCTCGATTGCTTTTTCCGCGCGGCTTTCCTGTACCAGTCCGGTAATGGCGTTGACAATTACAATTGCCAGAATAATAATGGAGTCAATGTAATCATTGTCATGCTTTATAAAAGAGGTAACATAGGAAATACCGGCGGCAATCAGCAGAATGATAATCATAAAATCAGAAAACTGTGCCAGAAAACGGATCAGGATACTTTTTTTCTTAGGCTTCGCCAGCTCGTTTTTTCCATATTTTTTTTGCCTTGCAGCGGCTTCTTTCGAGGATAGTCCGCTTTTTAGGCTTGTGCCGAGCTCCTTTGCGCATTCTTCTTTAGTTATGTTTTGCCATTCCAATTTAATCAACCCCCTGTTTCTAAAAGTATATTCAGAGCAAACGGCAAATATGGTATTGATCTATCGTATAATCATTTTGAAACGAGGATATTTTCTTTGTGTAAATTGCAGACATATCGTCATTTTAAACAGAGATTTGCTTATATAAATTTATTTTAAGTTAATTTTGTTTATGCTTCGTCATAGATTTGCTCAATAAAATAAAAAAATTGTTAGATTATAAAATTTATGTGACGAATTAGCACAATATATGCGTTGTGAGAATGAATTTATATAAACATATTGCGATTTTGCAATTTTTAACGGAGACGCATTCATAATCTCTTGAAAAAAATTCCTTTTTGCTTTATTATAAAGTTATTACAAGGGTGGTAAAATTTCACCTGAAAGGAGGTATAGGATGAAAAAGTGTGTAGGGTATATTGAGTTGGAAGGTAAACGTCTAAAGTACTATGTGTACGGGAACCGAAGTGTAGGCTTCGGTGTTGAGATAACCGAAACCTATATTGAAAAAACAGATTCGATGATATCCAGAAGTTTTGAAACAGCGTGTAATCTTGCAAAAAAGATGCAGCGTGGTTCTGTTTTCCCGGCAAACTTAAACGAGATTCTCGAGGATTATCAATACAAAAGCGATACGGATTGACAAACGGTTTGCGCTCGATTATACTAATGGAAAATAAGCTTTAAGGGAGTGTAATTTATGTCTAAATACATTTGCAACGCATGCGGCTATGTTTATGACCCGGAGCTAGGTGACCCTGATAACGGAATTACGCCCGGAACAAAGTTTGAAGATCTTCCCGACAGCTGGACCTGTCCGCTTTGTGGAGTCGGCAAGGACATGTTTTCAGAAGAATAAAAATTATAAAGGAAGTTTACCATTAAAATGAGCGCAATAAAGTTAAATAGCAATGTTTATTCGGTAGGTGTTTTAAATCCTTCGCTTCGAGTGTTCGATATCGTTATGGAATCCCGTTACGGCACAAGCTACAATGCATTTCTCATCACGGGGCAGAAAAACGTGTTGATTGATACCGTTCACGTCTCGTTCTTTGAGGAATATTTGCAAAATGTGCAAAGTGTCGTTGATATTTCAAAAATTGATTGCCTGATTATGAACCACACCGAGCCGGACCATTCCGGCAGTGTTGCAAAACTTCTGGATGTGAATCCTAATATAACGGTTTACTGCACAACGGCGGCCAAGATGTACCTTTCCGCCATTACCAATGAGGATTTCAAATGTGTTGTTGTCAAACAGGGGGATAAGCTTTCGCTGGGCGGCGAAGAACTGGAGTTTCTTGTGGCTCCGCTTCTCCACTGGCCGGATTCCATGTTTACGTGGATGCCGTCATCCGGTACGCTTTTTACCTGTGACTTTTTGGGAGCACATTTCTGTGAACCCTCAATGCTTGATACCAATATCCATTATCCGGACAAATACCAGGGAGAATTTCGCTATTACTACGAGGGAATTTTCTCGCCGTTTAAACCCTATGTGCTGGCCGGTCTTGACAAAATCAAGGACCTGCCGGTCGAGTTGATTTGTACAAGCCACGGCCCCTGCTTAACGGAAAGCATTCAGGAATGCTTGAAGCTTTACCGGGAATGGAGCCAGCCAGTCCGGCATGAAAAGAAAATTGTCGGTATCCTGTACGCTTCCGCTTACGGCTGTACCTCGAAGCTGGCAAAGGCCGCTTATGATGCGCTGAGCGCGAAAGAAAATCTGGATGTAAGAATGATGGATATCGTATTCGCCCCGTTCACCGAGGTTGCGGCGCTTGCCAATGAGGCGGACGCTTTACTGGTAGGCTCATGCACCATCAATCGGGATGCCCCGAAAATTGTTTGGGATACGCTCGCATCTGTTGACGCGATCAACACCAGGCAGAAGCCCGCGGGTGCATTCGGCTCATTTGGGTGGAGCGGAGAAGCTGTGCCGATGATCAAATCCCGTTTAGAGCATTTAAAATACAAATTTATCGGCGACGGATTGAAGGTTAACTTTATGCCGACCGACGCGGATTTGGCTGCTATGACCTCTTACGCCGATGAAGTGGCTTCGGCAATGAAAAGCGAATAACAAAAAAGCGGCTGATTTACCAGCCGCTTTTTTCATGCATTCTGCCGTTTTATTGGAGCCATTGATATTTTTGAAGGACCGCGTTGGTTTTTGCCGCGGTTTTCTTTATATTAAAGCCGTTTCTTCCGTTGATGTGAACCTTTCCGTTGTGTCCGCCGAGCAGTGACTTCAACGGTCCGTCTACCAGCTGAATGGGACCTTCGTAGTCCAATACCAGTACAAAACCGTCGCTGCCTTCGTTACGCAGCGGAGCGTCTATATTGCCGTCCAGACAGTCCTGCCTCATTGCTTCCAGCAGCTCCCGTTTGGCTTCCGGGGTGAGGGAGATTTCGGGTCTCTCTTTCTGGTTATCATCCAGAATAGATGCCGACTGAAAATATTGCGGCTCAAGGTAGAATAAGAGATTCGATGTTTTCTTGAACTCAGCCATATCAGAAATCCGCTGCGCCATTTCATCTAAAAGCTTCTGATGTTCTGGCGTGTTCTCTTTGCGGTTGGTGTGGCTGTAATCATAATAGGATCTTTCCGCAATACCGCCGTTTTTCAGATGGTAGGTGAGCGAAATTACAGAATTGTCGACACTCATGAGTGAATACGGAAAAGAAGTATTCCGGATTTCGGCGACGAGAGAGTGGTGCAGATTCAGTGTTTTTTCAATATTCGCCTTATCCTTTAACACCGGGGAGATTTTAGCAAGCTGAAGATTGGTTTCGCTGTCGTAAATTGTATTTTCCGCCGTGTACTGATACTGATTCGGGAGAGTTATCTCAATGCTTTCCACCTGATCGGCGCTTGGAAAACGGGTGTCGTAGCCGAAGCCTCCGGTCGCAAGAACACCGTAAAAGAGAAGAAATGCCAGAACAAACATACCGTAATAAACAAAGCTGCGCTTGATTTGCTTGAACCCACGCGAATAAATAGCCTCCACGACAATATGGGCAGCCAGAGAGCCGGAAACCACTCCGATGTAGAAGTTAGACGGTACGGAGGTTGAGCTTAGCAGAACAAGCCCGAAGCCGATTCCGGAAACGGCGGTGATCATAAACCGTATAATGATCTTGGGGATGGGGAATGCAAAATTGCTTTCCGCGCACTCGCTTTTCCGTCTTTTATAAAGAAGAATGGCTCCGACCAGCAGCACAACCGTGAAGAGCATCCACCAGATTGGTGAGAAGCCGGAGAAGCTCTGCGATGATTTGCCATAATAGAGTTTGGGCATCACTGCAGCCAGATAGGGAGAAAAAGCGCTGAGAAGAGGAG
>JAEZWL010000234.1 GCA_023420245.1 Bacillota bacterium
GACCTCCTTTTGATGTCCCTTGCAGTTGCCAGACCGCAAGGGACATCAAAAGGAGCTTTTTTGTCATGTCTTATCGCTAAAGCTCTACTGAACCCCGCGACTATCGCGGGGTTTTCATATACAAAAATCCGGCAGAGGATTGCTTCCCTGCCGGATTTTTTCTTCGTATACACCTATGCTTTTTGTTCAGTGATCGCGCGGCTCGGCGCGGAACAGCAAAGAAATACACCAAATTGCGCCGAGCGCAACCAGTGTGTAGATCACGCGGCTGAGGATGCTCCCCTGCCCGCCAAAAAGCCAGGCCACTGCATCGAGTTGGAAAATGCCGATGAGACCCCAATTGAGCCCGCCAATGATGGTAAGAAGCAATGCAATTTTATCAATCAAGACCTATTCCTCCTTGCTGGTTGCCTGATACACTTGTAGTATGGGAGAAAATAACCGATTTATACAGCGGATTTTGGGGTGTTTATCCAAGGGAGGGTCTGGAAAAACCGTAATCCCAACGGAAACGGTATCACATTGGGAGGACGTAAACTGCCATATCCTGTCAATTTGCTTTCTGTTCAACACTCTCCCTGCTTTCAGCGGCTTACCATCCAAAAAGATCACCCCTCTGCCGGGAGAAGGCGGCAGAGTAACCGCAAGCGATTCGATTTTTTCCATTCCCAGTTCCTGCTCAATTTCCTGCGCGCTCCATTTGCAAAAGCTGCCGACTTTTATATTGATGATTTCCTGCGCCGATACCCTCGCCGCACAAAACAGCACGAGGCCCATTGCCACCATAACCGCAAGCGCTTTCTGTTCCATTTGCATACCCCCTCCTAATTTTTTATTTCAGTTATGTTTATTATCTCACTGTCACAGAAAATCATGCTTGTAATTTTTGCACGGATGTGGCAAAATAAAATTGTCTATTTTGTATTTTTTAAAAAGGAATGAAACGATAATGAATCATCAAACAGTTGTGGTCTTGGATTTTGGAGGCCAGTACAATCAGCTGATTGCCCGACGCGTTCGCGAATGTTCCGTATATTGTGAAGTGCTTCCCTATCACACACCTCTTGCGGAAATTTTGGCGAAAAAGCCGATCGGCATTATTTTTACAGGCGGGCCGAACAGCGTATATCTGGAGAGCTCTCCTCATGTCGATTCTGCGATCTTTGAGCAGGGGATTCCGGTGCTTGGCATCTGCTACGGCAGCCAGCTGATGGCGCACAATCTTGGCGGACGGGTCACAGCTGCCGAGGAGGATACCGCGCGGGAATACGGCAAAACCAAAACTTATTTTGACACCTCCTGCAAGCTGTTTCATGGTCTCCCGGCAGAAGGCATCACCTGGATGAGTCATGGAGACTACATGGAAAAAGTGCCTGACGGGTTTTCGCTTGTGGCGCATTCCGACGCCTGTCCCAACGTAGCTATCTGCGATGAGAGCCGGGGCTTTTACGGCGTTCAGTACCACCCCGAAGTCAACCATACCCAGCACGGTATTGATATGATTCATAATTTTCTTTATCTGGTGTGCGGCGCCAAGGGCGACTGGACAATGGGAGATTATGCACGCAACACGATTGAAGCACTGCGCAAAAAAGTGGGAGACGGCAAAGTTCTGCTGGCGCTCTCCGGTGGCGTGGACAGTTCCGTAGCCGCCGCGCTGCTTTCCAAGGCGGTCGGAGATCAGCTTACCTGTATCTTTGTTGATCACGGCCTCATGCGCAAAAATGAGGGTGACGAAGTTGAGGCTGCGTTCAAAGGCCGTTCGCTGAACTTTGTCCGCGTCAACGCGGGCGAACGATTCCTCGGAAAACTGGCGGGCGTTAGTGATCCGGAGAAAAAACGTAAAATCATCGGCGAAGAGTTTATTCGTGTGTTTGAAGACGAAGCGAAGAAAATCGGTAAAGTCGATTTTCTTGCTCAGGGTACGATTTACCCTGATATTATTGAGTCCGGCGCGGGCGATGCAGCGGTGATTAAAAGCCATCACAACGTGGGCGGCCTGCCTGATTTCGTGGATTTTAAAGAGATTGTCGAGCCGCTGCGCCTGCTGTTTAAGGATGAAACCCGTGCGCTGGGACGCGAGCTTGGCCTGCCGGATTATCTGGTTGACCGCCAGCCTTTCCCGGGACCCGGCCTTGCAATTCGTATCATCGGTGAGATCACTCCAGATAAAGTGGCAACCCTTCAGGATGCCGACTGGATTTTCCGTGAGGAAATTGCAAAAGCCAAGCTGGACCGCGACATTCATCAGTATTTTGCAGTGCTTACCAATATGCGCTCCGTGGGCGTTATGGGTGATGGGAGAACCTATGATTATACGCTTGCACTCCGCGGCGTTACCACAACTGACTTTATGACAGCCGACTGGGCCCGCATTCCGTATGAAACGCTTGATAAAATCAGCCGCCGCATTGTCAATGAGGTGCGCGGAATTAACCGCATCGTTTATGATGTCACCTCCAAGCCGCCCGCAACGATCGAGTGGGAATAAAATAGATAAGTCCACAAATCAGCTATTTATGCCGGTTTGTGGACTTTTATTTTTACATGTGGTTCTAATTTGGTTCTAATTCTCTCGCGCGCGTAGTCGTGTCTATAAATTACGCGCGCGAGGAAATGCAGTATTTTACAGTAATTTTCACTATTTGGTTTTGTTGGTATAATCCTTGCCTTTCAGATAAACATTTTCCCTATAATCGTTTATTGCCTTGTCAATGGCATTAAAGGCTGCTGCTACATGAGGGAATGTCTCCGCAAAAGTTGCCCGCCTTGGTATTTTTTCAACTTTTACCTCCGTGTACAGTGGTGCCAAATTCGGGTTTGTGGTAGACTGTACCTTCCCATCTTTACCAAGCCATTGATAGTTGAATCCCTCATACTGATCAGGGCCAGCCGTTTTCGCATCCGGGTTAACAAACCCGCTGGGGTCTGTGGTAGTATTGTGCCGCAACCTTTTCATTGCGTCCTGTGCCACCTCTGCCGCGCTGTGAAACACAACAGTTTCTGCAATTGGCACCTTGCCGGGACGCACCACATAAGGGACATTCGTCGTTTTTTTGCTGACCGGGTTATCTTCCGTGAACTTGATACTGACTTCATATACACCCAATTCTTTTTCAGTGGTACGAATGTCGGTCAAGAAGGCAAGCGCAGAAGTTTTAGTGTTATCGGATACCATCACAAGCCTTTCAGACTTTTGAGCCTCCCTTATTCTGCGGAGCTTCTTAATCAGATCGTTCGCGGCATCCCACCCCGGGAGGTCGCGATCATTTTTTTCAGACCATTCGCATGTCAAGTCCCATTCCCGCAGCTTCTTGTCCTCCGGCAGCGGAAAATCCCCCGAGCCAATACCGTTATAAATTGCCACGGGCCAAGCATAGGTAGTATCAACGCTCTCAGTCCCGTAAATGGTGTAGCCACCATAATAAACGCTATGCTTCACTTTAAGCCCTCCTCTGCTGTGTTGCGGGCACAACTAACACACTTCCGGTTCCGATTGCGCGTACCAAATTACGCACCTTATTCCCGGCCTCATGTATCCTGTTATGTGCACTTGCTCCGAGATTTTCTGTTATATAAAACCTCTCCCGCACCTTGGAGAATTCCCGCCCAAGTAATGCCTTTGTCAGGCCGTCGCAGGGTACAAGGTCAATTATATAGTTCTCTGCTTCTGGCGGTTCACCCTCATATCTGGAATCATCTCTTTCAAGCTTTCCGATCTCATAGAGAATACCCGAGATTTCGTTATACACATAGGCAAATTCCATTTTAAAATTCTCCTTTGCTGTTTTAAACTGCGCTTCCCCAAACTTCCGAAACCAGCTTTTGAAATTCCCGGGCCTCTAATTCGTCCAGTTTTTCAACTGTCCGCTCAACAGAACTGGCGCC
This sequence comes from Bacillota bacterium, assembly GCA_023420245.1. GTDB lineage: Bacteria > Bacillota > Clostridia > Oscillospirales > Acutalibacteraceae > DATAML01. The sequence continues at coordinate 3,889 of JAEZWL010000234.1, forward strand.
GGAATCCCGGAAACTTGTAAGGCTTCCGTAAAAAGTATGGCAGGTGATAATGTCCTCCCTGAACGCCTCTAACCGGCGTCGGGCTTCACCACAGCGCAAGCGCCGTAAGGCTTTTTGTTCCACTTGCCGAATTCTTTCGCGGGAAAGATCACAAATCTTTGACAGATCGGCAAGCGACAGATTTTCATAATAGCGGCCCCGCAGTACCCTTTCTTGATTACTGGTGAGCTGATGCATACAATCGTCAAGCACTGCATGGAGCTGCTCCCCTTGAATTCGTTCAGTGACTTCTTCAAGCTGTGCGGCAGCGGCGGGATCCTCAATGAAGTCAATCCGTTCTGTTGACTCGTCCTCGCCGCCTGCAGGCTCGTTCAAGCTGCTGGAACGGCTCAAAGGGTCCGATCTTTGCTTGTTTGTTCGGAGTCCGACAGCGTTAAAAAATCGGTTCATGATCGGATATTTAAGATAGGCAGAAAACTTGTAACCGTCTTTGTCTGTGTAGGCCTGCACAGCGTCCAGTAAGGCGAAGTACCCTTCCTGTTCCAAGTCCTCCATATCTACCCCGCGTTCGGCAGCGCGCGCCCTGTTTTCCGCCTTATTCATCAGCCGTAATAAAAGCATAAGTATAAGCCCGCGCACTTGTTCCCACAGTTGAGGAATTAAATCCCGTTCACCGGCCTGTATGCGTGTCGCCAATTCTTCATTTTGCATTTGATTGCAAGCCCTCCTAAACTATGGGAATTTAAAGAAGTGGGGCGCATGGACTATTGCCCACACGCCCTTGTAACATCAATCAGCCCGCTGTAATGGCCTGATAACAGAGGGCCTTTTTCTTGTTGTCAAGCACAAATGCATCATAGCAGATGCGACCTTCAACGAGCGCGCCGGAAATCCCAGGCGGGTCCTGATGGACTCGGTAATCCTCCAGCTTCACCGGCGCGACCGTGGCCACGGGGTGAGCCAGCAGAAACCCGAAATTCGCCGGCAGCCGAATAGCCGGGACCTTAATAACATTTGCCCCGTCAAGTATACCGATGACGCCTTTCAGCCTTAGCTCATTGCCTATATCGGTTTCCATGACAATTTCCTTGGACTGCTTCATCAGCGTATATATTGCAGGAGAAACGACCAATACACGGTTCGTCTCGGGGACTTCGGCATCGTCAAGCGCCTGAGAGGCTCCAATTATCTGACTGTAAATGCTTTCAGACGTAATGGCGGCCGCTGTAGGCTTTGTCCCTGCATTGGTGCACATGATATTGTAGACATAGGAATCAACCTCGGGAATAACAACCTCGCGCTCCTGCCGAGCCAGAGCCGACGCCGCTTTTAGCTGCTGTGCCGTTTCGTCCGTGTCCAGCTTGTCAATGGCGAATGTAAACGACCGGTCTTTCATAAGGGTCATTTCTTCCGTGGTTGCGTCAAGACCATTCACGGGGCCGAACCGCGACCAGTGAGTGCCAGTTCCCGGACGGTCATAATCATTCATGTCGGATGTGCTGACCTTGTAAATTTTGATGGTGTGCGCGCCTGTCCATTCGAAATCTTTATTTGTGAGCAAAGAAAGTTTGCTCTCAGTCGTAAACATTTCATCAACATGAGGCGTGAACTTTGTTACTAAATTGACTGTCGCCATGAATCAAATGTTCCTTTCAAATTTTCGGTTTGAACACCTCTGCAATGGGATCCCTTTTCACCGGACTGCCAAGCGCCGGAGGCGGCGGATTGCGAAACGGCTGTGTCAGATTCGGAAAGTGCTGAATCAGTGCGTCCGCTGTGGTCTTGAATTTCTCAAAATCACTCGTATCCAGCACTTTAAGCAAAGCCTGCGGGTACTTGTCGCTGTTATCTGCAATAAGCTCGCGGCACTTCAAATTCTGCTCACGGGCATTTAACTCCTGCTCACGATCACTGGCCGGCGTTTCTGCTTTGGAGCGCTCGCGGGCCAGCCGGTCGGATACAATCCGGTTCACTTCGTCTTGTGTGAAAGTCTTTCCCTTTAATGCCGGGTCCCCTGTTTCCGTCGGGTCAACGTTCTGCTCCTGGGTTTGATCGGTGTTCGGTTTTTTCATTTCTTCTGTCATGCTTTTTACCTCCGTTTAACGCCCGGGTGGGCTAAAATAAATACAAAAAAGGCATGAGATACAGCTGGTTAGCTGTTCCCATGCCTTAAAATGGCTTGCCTATTGGCGGTACTCATGCCTAATTTTATAAGAATATTGTACCACATAAAGGCTGTTCTGTCAAACGCTTTCCGCGCTGTCAGGCGGTTTTTCAGCACTTCTAGTTGTAAGATACAGCCGGATAAATGGGGGCTTACTGTCGGCCCTATGTATCCTCGCGCGTGGAAGAATCTGTCGTGCAGCCTGAAATACTGCGGAGGCGGTTTCCTGCTCCTGCGGCTGGTACGAAATCGTTACTTTCAATCGTTCACCTTCCTTTCATGTGAGTGTGAAAGTGTAAAGTTTTGTAAAGTCTTCCGTTATGAAGGAGAGCCATAACGAACCGAGATCTGGCTATACTTTTTGAGTATAGCCAACGCACATGCGCGCGCGAATTTCATGTTTTTTCATGTTTTATATCCTAAGCGCGCGCGGGGATGTCTAGTTTTGTGGGGTTATTACCCCTTTTTATGGCCTTACAAATCTTACCATACGCACGCGCGGACACTAAGTTTTGCTAAGTTTTTTTCTTTTTAGGGAGTCAGAAAAGTCGGAAATCTTCTTTTTTATGGCCTCCGAAATCTCCAAATAGCACTCTTTTTAGGGCCTTGGAAATCTCGGGATACTCGCGCGCGTTATCGTGTCAAGAAACTGCTCTTTTTATGGAGTTCAGAATGTTCGGAATCAGTGCAATTTCACTAATTTCCAAGATTCCTGCTTTGGGACTGAAAAGATTCTTTTACCCGCCAATATGCTTCAAAACTTCTTTCGACTGCGGCATTTAATTGTTCTGAACAATCCGACAAATTCTGAAATGTAAGTTGCAGCGTTGATATGTACATAGGAAGTCTTGCAGCCAGCACGGAAGCTCTCCAGGCTTCTTTATCGCCGCCGTTTGGATTCTCATCCTCAAGCCCTTCAACAACTAGCGCCAGTACATCCCGCAGCCATCGGAATTTCACCCCGAGAAATTCAAAATCTGAAATGGAGTTGTAAAGAGCTTGATCTTGCAATTTCTCACCGGCTGTGCTATCCTGATTATGTACTAGGTCGTTTGTGCTCTGGACGGTTGCCGCCGTTCCGGGGCACTCTTTTTTGTTTGTCATGATTTAGTCCTCCCTAATCTTTACTATAAATGTCATCAAGAGCGCATTTAATGTTGCGCAGATAGCCGATATGGCAAAAGTTACACTGATGCAGGAAATCATCGTACCACCCGCACGCCTCTTTCATACAAAGTGACAGGCACTGATTGGATATGGAGAATAAAGGGCAAAGTTTATTGTTTTCCATAGTTCTTACCTTCTTTCTGTTTGGGTTTCGGTTCTTTGACATCAGTTTTCTTGAGCGACTTGCGACGGAATGCTCCTAATCCATTTTCCGAGCCATATCTCAACATCTTCTTAGCATTGCGAAGATCGTAGAAAGAACGTTTTGACATATCGGGTTCACTTCCTTTCATCCTCCGTGTATGGGACTGGCATAGGTCGCCAGGCTACAGGGCGCCCATTTCCTTTTGTCCATCCTTGATATGTACCATAAAACCAGCGTTCCTCGGTGTGCCGCTTTCCCTTGGGAGTGGAATAAGTCACAAGGTACTTTCCACTCTTTTCTGGCAACCTTTCGTCTGTTCTAATCCAATCGGTCACAATGTTCACTCCTTTATCTGTGTGGGTGACGTTTCCTTAGCGACTATTTCTATGTGCTTTTCGTCACCTGCGTCACCTTTAGAGGTGGCGTTTGTGACGCGGGGTGACGTGGGGTGACATAAGTTATAAAAAATATATATAAAAAGTTGCTAAGACTTATCGTCACTTTCATTCCCCATGTCTAGTGATATTTGATACCCTTGAGGGTGTTGGTACTGTTCAATCCGGATTCCGCGAACGCCTTTACTACCCCGCTGACTATGAGTAACAATCAGCCCGTCATGCTCTTGCAATTCTCGGGACAGAGGGCCATCTAGTTTATGCTTTAGGTCGCTTGTGGTCGAGAACGGTGGAAATCCAAGTATTTTCATACCGATAGACTTTAGTTCTTCATAGGCCCAAAAACCACCACCGGGCTTGTCCGTTATCATTTGGTTGAACACTTTTACAAGCGGCTCGTTTTCATAGGGGATTCCCTTTTCTTTACGCTTTACGACGGTATTTAAATCTTCTTCTGTCATGGGGCTAAATCCATTCCATTGAACGCCACCGCGGTCACCTATGGTGTAAGCAATGCTTCGGCCCTTGAATTCGTTGGAGCATTTGATTTGTACGACTATGCGCTCGAACTCGTTCTCTGGATTTTTGATAATTTGGAGAACATTTCTCATTGCCGCCGGAATGTCAACACTACCTAAGGAACGGTTTACCGCTGAATTGCCCATACTGAATTTTCCCATATGTGCAATAATGGCAATAGAACAATCATTGCGATCGCTCATTTGGAATAGTTTTGCAAGCTCTGGACGGGTTTGATTCGACTTGTCCATATTCACATTGGCACCTAAGAAAGCTTGAAACGGGTCGAAGATTACCATTTTTGCGCCTATTTGTTTTACCGCCTGTTCAACTTCCGGGCTGTTGAAAGTTAGTCCGGCGGCGTTCGCCATAAAATGGCACTTATCCAAATCGCCGTTATTCGCTTCGATGCGTCCACGCAAAATTGGTAAATCATCTTCAACGGACAAAATCAACACATTACCTGGGGTTTCGATCGGGATACCCATTAACGGGCGACCTGTGGATACGTGCGCGGCAATAGCACACATAAATGCCGTTTTTCCGACTCCGCTGTCTGCCTGAATTATGGTGCCTTTTCCTCTCTGAAAGTATGGAACGATTAACCAGCGGGGCGGCTCGTATGGAACGTCCGAGGCTTTTACCAAAACAGGGCTGTGTGCATTACCGTTTGTGTTCGTGGAATCCCGCCTATATTCCGACGATTCTTCCGACAGCTTAGCGATAGCTTTCATGCCGGCCACTGCTCCTAGGTGTGTTAAAATATCGGATGTGTCGCCGTGTTCGGGAAGTTCGGGCCATATTTTGCACAGATCGAGAACCTTCACGCTCTTGGCTACCCTTGATACGGCGGCGGCGGTTTCTTCAGCAAACGCCTTTCCTATGTCGTCATTGTCTTGAATAACCGTGACGGTTTTCCCTTGAAACCAATCTGTATAATGATCGCGCCACTTTCCCTTCCCTGCCCCATCAGCGCCGCACGTCGCGGCCCAGCCCTGGGCGGCAAGAGCATCAACGTCCTTTTCCCCTTCGACTATGTACACCCGTTCAGCGGCCAGCACAGCGGGCAGATTGTAAGGCGGGACGGTAATGCCTTTGCGGTTATACGTCCAGCCGCCAGCCCCGCCCGGTTGCCTCCAAATGAAAGACTTGTCCGCCCTACGCAGTTTCTGTGCAATCAGTTTTCCGTCTGCGTCACGATAATCGTAACGCGCTATAACCGGGGCTCTGAAATCCTGCTCTGCGGTCGTGTTGTAAAGATCGTGGATGGTAAGCCCAAGCGCCGCTGTGATCTCTTCGGGGGTGCATCCTGCGTGGCAGTTTACAATAGCGCCGCCGTCGTTCCGTCGAGCTACGGACAGGCTGGCTCTACCATCGTCATGCGCTGGGCATTTTGCATAATACTGATCGCCGCCACCGGATACACCCTCCAGGCGTCTAATAAATTCGTCAAGTGTCAAGCTCCCGCCCCTCCAGACCTCCGAAGAATTTTTGGTTGAAGAATGCTCGAGGTACCCGGCCAGAGACGGTTATATAACCATTCGCCTTGAGTTCTTTGTTCAGCTCCCGGAAGATTTCATAGGTCTTTCCTTCACTTAAACGAAGAACCTTGGCGGCCTCTGGGGCTAAAATGTAGTAGTCTGCCATGCTTTACACCTCACTTTCGATAATTTCGGCAACATCCACACCGAGGGCCTTTGCTATTTTCCCAACTGTTGAAGGGCGCATATTTCCGCCGTGTCGAATTTTCGCAAGTGTCTGAGGCGAGGTTCCCATTCTAAGAGACGCAACAGTTTTACACTCGCGAGCCAGGATAAGCTCTATCCGTTCCCTACTTATTTTCAAATGTCCACCTCCTTTGCTCCATTTAAAGGAGCTTATGAAGTTAATATACTCCGTTAAATGGAACATGTCAAGTATAATTTCAAAAAAATATTGAATTAAATGGAGTATTGTATTATAATGCTTGAAAAGGCGGTGATGTAATGTCTCTCGGTAAACGTATAAAACAGGCCCGGGAAAACGCGAAGTTAACTCAAAGTGATTTAGCTAAAATGACGGGCAAAGGGTTTTCTACAATTCAAAAGTATGAATTAGATTTAGTTTCTCCTCCGCTAAGTTCATTGCAAAAGATAGCCAATGCCTTAGAAATTCCATTAAGCCAACTACTAAATCAAGATGAAAATACAATCGAAAATTTGATTAATGCATCCAAAACGTTTCCTGATCTCTCTGTAAATGACAAAAGCGGGGATTTTTCTGTGCATTTGGGAAGAATAGGTGGGATGTCTTTAAAAAACAAATCGCCGGAAGAACTCAATTACCTTATAAGGCGAGGAGAGGTGTCTTTAGATAAAAATGGGAAGCCCCGTTGGAATGTGAAAGGAGCCTCTGACGGCTCAGTATTAGACGAACAAGAACGCCAAACAGATCTTACCATAGCTTTTAATAAGCTAAATGAAAAAGGCCAGCAGAAAGCCGTAGAACAGGTTGAGGACTTAGCCAAGATACCAGACTATCAAAAGGACAAGACCTCCCCCACATAAAGGGTGTGATTTCAAATCGCACCCTTTATCCGGATTTTAAATCCGGGCAAAGGGACTCCTGAAAATTGAGGAGTCGAAAAGTGGGCTTAGTGAAGAGTTTAGAGAGCGCAATTTTGCGCCGTCCTCCTGCTTAACTGCATCGATCTTAAATCAAAGCAATTCGTGGTCAATCAAATTGACTTCGAATTTTCAAGTAAGTCCTGAACATTGAGGTTCATTTGATGAACCACGAAAGGAAGGTGCAGCCATGCCGGCCAATAAAGACCCCGACAGCCCGGGAAAGTGGTTGTGCCAGTTTTACTATACCGACTGGACCGGCCAGCGAAAAAAGAAACGCAAGCGCGGCTTTGAAACTAAGCGGGATGCGCTCGAATGGGAACGCGACTTTCTGAAACGCCAGCAAGCCGATATGAGCATGACTCTCTCGGCCTTTGTTGATTTATACCTCGACGACATGAAGCCCCGCCTGCGGGCCTCCACGTTCGAGAATAAGCGATTCATATTCGACTTAAAGGTAAAGCCTTATTTCGGGGACAAGCCCGTAAACGCGATCACAGCTCCGGACGTGCGCAAGTGGCAAAATGAACTCATGGAGAAAGAACATGCTGAGGGAAAGAAGTATTCCCCCACTTATTTGAAAACGGTTAATAACCAGCTCACGGCCCTATTTAACTATGCAGTGAAGTATTACGGCCTGACCGAAAACCCATGCCACAAAGCCGGGAGCATGGGAAAGAAAAATGCAGAGGAAATGCAGTTCTGGACGACAGACGAATATAAACAGTTCCGCGAAACCGTCAGGGACAAGCCGCGGTCCTATATGGCATTTGAAATGCTCTACTACACCGGTATGCGAATAGGTGAACTCATGGCCTTAACACGGGCTGACATAGACCTCTCTGCAGGTGTTGTGACGGTCAGCAAGTCATATAATCGTCTGAAAGGTCAGGACATTATCACCCCGCCTAAGACGCCAAAGAGCAACCGCGTGATTTCTGTACCGCCGTTCCTCTGCGACGAACTGCGGGAATACTTCGGGCAGCTTTATGACATGAAGGACGATGATAGAATTTTTCCGTTTACAAAATACTTTCTCGAGCATGAAATCAAACGTGGCTGCAGGCTGTCCGGCGTGAAGAAAATCAGGCTGCACGATCTGCGACACTCCCATGCTTCGCTGCTGATCGAGCTTGGATTTAGTCCTCTGCTGATCGCAGAACGCCTGGGACATGAGAAGGTAGAAACCACACTGAACACCTACTCTCATCTGTGGCCGCATAAACAGGCGGAGGTTGCGGAAAAGCTGCAGTCTCTCAAATGAACATGGTTCTAATTTGGTTCTAAAAATTCCGGGAAAACAAAACAGACCGTTTAAACGGGACAAATCATCCCGCAAAAACGGTCAAAATTAAGAGAAAACAGGAGGATAACCGGCTCGGTAGTAGAGTGGGAATAAAATAGAGCCAAAGAACCTAGTAATATCAAGGGTTTCCGAGCTTCACCCACTCGCTTTGATAACAAAATGATAACATCCATTGAGACACCCTTTATTCTATACCCCGAGGGGTTTGCGGGTTATCAGAAAAAATCGGTGTGGATTGGAACTAATGTAACCGTATTATAAGACGAATAACTATCCGCCGGCCTAGCCGGCGGTTTTCCTTTAACGGGCATAGCCCTTGATTGCTAGCCACCCCTAAATGAGGTTGGTACGATCTGGCACACGCGAAGAGCGTTTTACTTGCTACCCGTGAA